>NZ_JBARYR010000023.1:0-10394 GCF_049648075.1 Rubrivirga sp.
ATGCGCCCCGACGTGGTCCGCCTCGACACCGTCTACGTGGCCGACTCGACGGGCAGCGCGCTCGACGCCGTGCTCGACCTCGAGGCCGGCGAGCGGACCGGCGTCACGATGGAGCGCGGTCGCCGCACGGTCTACGTCTACGACGCCCTCGAGGCACCCCGCGCCAAGACCTTCGCCGAGGCCCGCGCCGAGTTGATCACGGGCTACCAGGAGCAGGTCGAGGAAGAGTGGGAAGAGCGGCTCCGCGAGCGGTACGGCGCGGAGGTCTACCCCGAGCGTGTCCCCGCCGTCTCGTCCGTGGTCCAGCCCACCGAGGTCGACGGCCGACCGACGGTCATCGGCGGTCAATAGCGAGCCACCGGCGCCGCCATGACCCGAGGCCTCCTCCTGTTCGCGCTCACCCTCACCGCTTGCGGCGACGCCGAGCCGGCCGTCCTCGAGGGCGACGTCGTCGCGCGTGTCGGAGACGCCGTCTTGACGGAGTCCGACCTCGAGGACGCGATCGGCAGTGCGCCATCGGGCCTCGACAGCCTGACGGCACGGTCGCACGTCGTGGAGCAGTGGGTCCAGCGCGAGCTGCTCGTCCAGGAGGCCCGCGCCCAGGGTCTCGACCAGGACCCCGGCGTCCAGCGGCTCCTCGACGAGAGCGAGCGGGCCACGCTCGAGGCCGCCGCCTTGGATGCCTACTTCGCCCAGTCGCCCGCTGAACCGACCGAGGCCGACCTCGAGGACTACTACGCGGTCAACGGCGACGCCCTGGCCCTGCGCGAGCCGTACGTCCGGCTCCGGCACCTGCGGATCACGAACGGGCGCGCGACGGAGGCCCGAGACGCCTTGGCTCGAGCGCTGACCTCGGAGTATCCCGACTCGCTGTTCGTCCTGATCGCCCGCGAGTTCACCGATGACCCAGACGGCGCGGTCGCCCTCGCCTCCGAGTACGTCCCAGAGGGCCGGATCCGCGCTCTCGATGAAGCACTCGGATTGAGAGTCGCGTCTCTGCCCGCCGGAGCCCAGGTCGTCGCCGTTCCGGTCGGGGCATCGGTCCACGTGGTCCAGGTCGTCGACCGCGTTCCTGCCGGCACGGTCCCCCCGCTCTCGATGGTCCGCGACGAGCTCTCTGAGCGGATCGCGATCCGAAATCGCCGAGAGGCCGAGGCCCGCTTGCTCCAGCAGCTCCGGTCGGAGGCCCAGGCTCGAGGCCAACTTGAGTTGACCGCGAAACCGATGCCTGGGGCACGCTCGGACTCGTAACTCCGTTCATGGCCCGATTCCTCGTTTGACACCGTTTTTCTGCATGCGCCGATTCCTCGTTCTCCTCGCCTTGGCTGCCACCGTCGGCGTGTCCGCTCAGCCCGTCGTCCCGGGCACGCGCCTGGACGGCATCGCCGCCGTCGTCGGTGAGCAAGTCGTGCTCTACTCCGAGGTCGACGCCCTGGTCGCTCAGACGACCCAGGGCCGTGAGGCGCCACCCGACCTGTGGAGCCGCGCCCTAGACCGGATCGTTGGCCAGAAGGTCATCATCGACCACGCCCGCCGCGACACGACGCTCAACGTCACCGACGACATCGTCCAGCAACGCGTCGATGCCCAAGTGGCCCAGCTCGCGGCCCAGCTCGGTGGCGAGGCGGCGCTCGCTCGCGCCTACGGACGCTCCGTCGAGGACGTCAAGGTCTCCCTCCGCGACGACGTCCGCGACGACCTGCTTCTCCAGCAGTTCCAGGGCCGACGCGTCCGCGAGATCACGATCACGCCCGGCGAGGTCCGCGAGTGGTTCGGCCAGATCCCGACCGACCAGCTTCCGGAGGTCCCGGAGTTGGTACGTGTCGCCCACATCGTCCAGGTCCCCGAGGCCGACGCTCAGGCCAAGGCCGCCGTCCGTGCTCGCGCCGACGCCCTGCGCGACTCGATGGTCGCTGAGCTCGGCACCATCGAGGACCTGGCCAACCTCTACTCTCAGGACCCCGGTAACACGAACCGCGACGGCACCCAGAACGGCGGGCTCTACACGACGCTCCGCCTGGGCGACCTCGAGCCTCGGTTCCGTGCGGCAGCGGCCAACTCCGAGATCGGCGCGTTCTCGCCCGTCTTCGAGACGCCGTTCGGCTACCACGTGATGCGCGTCAACGAGCGCGAGGGCGAGCGGATCTCGTTCAACCACATCCTGCTCCGCATCGAGGCCGGCGAGGCCGAAGGCGTCCAGGCCCAAGAGCGCCTCGAGGTCTTGCGCGACTCGGTCTTGGCCGGCACGCCGTTCGAGGCCATCGCCCGGCGCAACTCGCAGGACCCGCTCTCGGCCCAGCGCGGCGGCTTCGTCGCGGACCCGCAGACGCGGCAGCGCGACTTGCAGATCGACGGCCTCGGCCCGCAGTGGCGCGCGACGCTCGACACCCTCGAGGTCGGCGAGATCTCGATGCCGGGCGAGGTCACGCTCTTGGACGCCGACCAGACCAAGGCCTACCACGTCGTGCTGCTCCAGAAGCGGACGCCGGCCCACACGCTGTCCATCGCGGACGGCTACGCGTTGCTGAGCGGCTACGCGCTCCAGGACAAGCAGAACCTCTTGCTCGAGGAGTGGGTCGAGGACCTCAAGCGCAGCGTCTACGTGGATGTGCGGGCGGAGCGATACCAACCTCTCGCCGCCAACTGACCCGTCCTCGAGGGCGTCCCCATTCGCAAGGCTGTGGTCCCTTGTCTCAGTCCTCCCCTCGGAGGCGGGGATCCAGGACGTGCGGGGCTCCCAGGCTCCGACCACCCCAGCGATCGAGCGTGCTCGGTTCGCCCTCGAGGTCGGTTCATTCGTGAGATCGACCTCGAGGACGCCGCTCTGAACCCCCACCTCCGAGGGGAGGACGACTGGGAGCTCGGCGTTTAGGCCGCCCTCGAGGGCTCGAACGCGAACCGTCCCCAGCGTCGCGGCGTGCTGCGACCTCTGCCCCGTCCGACTCGGCCTCGAGGCCGCCCCGCCCCATGATCGACCCGACAGATCCCGCCGCCGTGCCCGCCCTCGCTGAGGCGTACCGCCGGATCCGCCTCGAGGTCGGGAAGAACGTGATCGGCCAAGATGAAGCCGTCGAAGGGCTGACCGTCGCGCTGCTCGCCCGAGGCCACGCGCTTTTGGTCGGCGTACCCGGCTTGGCGAAGACCCTCTTGGTCCAGACCCTCGCCGACGCCCTCGACCTGTCGTTTAGCCGCGTCCAGTTCACGCCGGACTTGATGCCGGGCGACATCACGGGCACGGAGGTCATCGAGGAGGACCCGGAGACCGGGCGACGGGCGTTCCGGTTCGTCAAGGGGCCGCTGTTCGCCCACGTCGTCCTGGCCGACGAGATCAACCGGACGCCGCCCAAGACGCAGGCCGCGCTCTTGGAGGCGATGCAAGAGGGACGCGTGACGGCGTCGGGCCAGACGTTCGACCTGCCGTCTCCTTTCTTCGTGCTGGCGACCCAGAACCCGATCGAGCAGGAGGGCACGTACCCACTTCCCGAGGCCCAACTCGACCGGTTCATGCTGAACCTGTGGCTCGACTACCCGCCGTTCCAAGACGAGGTCGACGTTGTCAAAGGAACGACCAGCGGTGTCTCGACCTCGATCGAGTCGGTCCTGTCCACGGACGACCTCAAGGCGTTCCAGGCCCTAGTTCGCAACGCCCCCGTCGCCGACCACGTCGTCGAGCACGCCGTGCGTCTGGCCTCGAGGACGCGGCCCGGGCGCGACGGCGCGCCGGACTTCGTGACGCAGTACCTCTCGTACGGTGCAGGACCGCGTGCGAGCCAGTACCTCGTTCTCGGCGCGAAGGCGCTCGCGCTCTTGGACGGCCGGGTGACGCCGTTGGCAGAGGACGTCAACCGGATCGCGGTGCCGGTCCTGCGCCACCGCATCGTGACCAACTTCAACGCTGAGGCGGAGGGCGTCTCGCGCGTCGACGTGATCGAGCGGCTGATCGGGCTTAAGTAGTGACCTCGAGGTCGTCCGCACTGCATCTAGGTAAGGAGGCCTACTCCCAACCCGCCTCGTCTCCAAGGCCAACGTCATTCCCGCGCAGGCGGGACCGCGAAGCGAAGGCGCAGCCAATCCAGAGTATCGACCTCGAGGAGGAACCGACGCACGTTCGGACGTCAGAGCCAGGCGTGAGGGCACGGGGAGCTTCGCACGCCCTGGATCCCCGCCTTCGCGGGGATGACAACTTGTATGTGGTGTCGATCCCGACCTCGAGGACGGCGTACCCTGAACTCTGAATCTCGTATCCGCTCCTGTGCTCGACCTCCGCGACCTCTACGTCCACCCGCCGTCCCCCGCCGTCGAGCTGCGCGCGTTCACGCACGGGCTGATGCCCCGGACCGTGCCCGAGCAGATGGCCGGCTTCTGCACCGACTGGGCCGAGCGCGGCGTCGACGCCTGGAACAGCGTCCCGGACCGCTGGGGCCTGGGCCACCCGACCGGCTGGTGGTCGCTCCCCGGAGACCTGGCCGACACCTATGTCGCCCCAATGCTGGGGGCCGCGCCCGGCACCTGCATCCTGCAGCCCAACGTCCACTGGACCGTCCAGTGCCTGCTCTCGTGCGACGAGCCGTTCGACGACCGAACCGACGTCGTATTCACCGCCGGCGAGTTCCCCTCGGTCCGCCACTCGGTCCAGCGCTGGAACGGCCTGCGCGACGTCCGGCCCGTCGAGGTCGCCCTCGAGGACGGGCGTGTCGACGTCGACGCCGTCCTCGAGGCCGTCACGGACCGGACGGCGTGGGTCATGATCTCCCACGTCGGGTTCGCGACGGGCGCAGTGTTGACCGACGACGAGATCCAGCGCATCGTCGAGGTCGCACACCGACACGGAGCGCTCGTCGCCATCGACGGGTACCACGCGACGGCCTCGATTCCGGTCGAGGTCGAGACGCTGGGCGTGGACGTCTACTTCGGCGGTCTGCTTAAGGAAGCGTCAGGGTCGAGCGGGAACGCGCACCTCTACGTGCGCTCCAGCCTAGACCTCCGTCCTCGACTGGCCGGCTGGTTTGCGGACGCCGACCCGTTCGGATTCTGCGACGAGCCCCAGGACCATCCCATCGTCCGACGCCGGTTCTTAGCCGGTACGACGGCCGTCGCCTCGATGTACCACGCGGTCGAGGGCATGCGCATCCTGCTCGACGCCGGCATCCCGACCGTCCGCCAGGACACATTAGCGAAGGGCGCTCACGCCTTGGACCGCGCCTCAGCGCTCGGCATCGCGGTCCGCTCCCCCCGAGACGACGAGCGCCGGGGCGCCATGATCGTCCTCGAGGTTGAGCACGCGAGCCGGATGGCGCGGTGGCTTAAGACGCAGGACGTCTACGTCGACGCTCGACGCGATGAGGTCGTCCGGTTCGCACCGTTCGTCTGGAACACCGTCGAGGACGTGGACCGGTTGTTCGACGCCCTCGGACGCGCGCTCGAGTCCGGGGAGCACCTCGCCCTCGAGGCCCCGGAGGAAGGTGGCCCGGTCACCTAACGGGCCGGATCTCGGACTCGACGGCGCCGCGCGGGACGCCCCATTCTACCGGGCGCGTTACGGATCCGTACCGTCCGGGTTAAGTGTTTGAACCACGGTGGGGACCGGCCGATACGAGTCGTGATGCGCTCCAAACAGGTTTAATCGGAGCTGAACGGCGCGTTTGCGTTCCAATCAGCGGGGTCGATTCAGGCTCTTTCGAAGCAGACGTGTGCGTGGGCACGCGCTGGCACCGCCCTTGCGGATGGGGCAGGCACACGCCTCTCCACCCTCGTGAACTCCTGGTCTCTCCCCACCGCATCGGCCCTCGGGCTCCTGGCGCTCGTCGCCCGTGAGTCAGAGACGGTCGGCCTGGCGGTGCTGCTCGCAGCCGCAGCCCTCGTGGGCGCCGCGCTCGTGCTCGGAGCGACCCGGACGCGACCCGCCTGACGCCGACCATGACCTCTTCGCTCCAGGACGCCGTCGAGCGGTACGCCGCCGAACGTGACACCGACGGACCCCAGACCGACGCCTACGCCCGCGCCGTCGCCGTCGCCGCGCTCCCCCTCGTTCGCTCGCTCTCGCGACGCATCACGCTCCCCGACCACCCGTTGGCGTCGTACCCCGACCTCGAAAACGCGGGGATGCTGGGGATGCTCCAAGCGCTCAAGAGCTACGACCCGGCCCGCAAGACGCCGTTCGCGTCGTTCGCCTACGGCCGCATCCGCGGCGCCCTGGTCGATTTCCTACGCACGATCGACTGCCTAAGCCGAGACCGCCGGCGCCGCGTCGCCGAGGCCCACAGGACAGCACAGACGCTTCAGCAGGAGCTTGGAGACGAACCGCGCGCGGCCCAGGTCGCAGAACGTCTCGGCGTCACCGTGAGCGCCTACCACCGCCTGCAGAACGACGCCCAGCAGCGGTTCTCGCTTTCCCTCTTCGACGGTCACAACGAGGACCGCCCCTCTCCCATCGACGTCCTGCCCGCCCCCGGCGTCGAGCCGGCCGATGCCCAGGCCGAGCGCGGTTCTCTCTACGCGTTCGTCGAGGCACTCGTTGAGACGCTTCCGGAGCGGGAGCAGAAGATCGTCAACCTCTACTACTTCGAGGGCATGACGCTGCGCGAGATCGCGGGCGAGTTCAGCCTGACCGAGGCTCGGATCTCACAGATCCTGTCGAAGACGCTCAAAACGCTTCGAGGCCAGATGCAGCACCACGCGGTCGCTGCGTAGCCCTCCTCGAGGACGAGACCCCGAGGTCGATTTCCGGCACTCCTCGACCGATCGCCGTCGCACCTTGGGCCTTTCGCCCTCGATGACGTTGCGCCTGGCTCCCCTGTGTTCAATGTTGGTCGCGGGCTGCTCGGCCCCGGCAGTCGCTCCCGAGCGCGAGGACTTTGGGCCTCCCTGTCAGGACGCCGTGTTTTCAGAGTTGACGATGCCAGTCGTCCTCGAGGACGCCGCCGACCAGTACGTCGCTGGTGGGACGGACGCGCTCAATGCCAACGTCGACTATCCCCGAGAGGCGCGTCGAAACGGCATCCAGGGAACGGTCGTGGTGGTCGCCGTCGTGAGTTCATCGGGCAAAGTGTTCTGCACGGCGGCCAGCCAGCCTGTCCACTCGCTCCTCGATGCTGCCGCGCGACGTGCGGTTTGGCGAACATCCTTCGTCCCGCTCGAGGTCGACGGGCAGGCTGTGACCTACGACATCCGCGTTTCAATCTCGTTCCGGCTCGGGTAAGCGGACCAGCGGCCGAGGTGCGTCTTCGAGGCCGAACACCATGCTGCGCCCGCCGCGGCGTCGAGGTCGGGACGCGGGCTCCTCTGATTTTTCCCCCAGGAGCCCCCCTGTCCTCCCCGTATCTTCGCGGCCATCCGAGTCGGCGCGAGCGCGTCGGCTCGTTGTGGTTTGGGAGCTCCGTTCGGGGGCTCGGCCACGACAAAAGACTGACACCGCGGAGGCGGACTGACATGGCTGGAATGATGAACAACATCCGTGAGCGCGCCGGCGGCGTCATGGTCGGCGTGCTCGTGGTCGCCTTCGGCGGCCTGTGGGCGCTCCAGGACTCGGGCGCGTTCGACAACGTGGGCCGCGGCCCCGACGCCCGGATCATCGGCCGCGTCGATGGCGAGATCATCGAGGGCGAGCTGTTCCAGCGGGCCGTCGACCAGCAGCTCGACGCGTACCAGGCCCAGGGCCTCGAGGTCACGGGCTCGCTCCAGCGCCAGATCGAGAGCCAGGTGTTCGACAGCTTCGTCGACAACGCGATCGTCGAGCGCGAGATGGACCGGTTCGGCGTCGAGGTGACCGACGACGAGGTGTTCGCGCTCATCACCGGCGACGACCCGGACCCGCTGATCGCGCAGGTCTTCCCGGACGGGAACGGCGGCGTCGACCGGGCCGCGTTGCAGCAGGTCGTCGAGGACCCGCAGTTCGGCGAGCAGCTCCAGGCCATCGAGGAGCAGGTCCGGCGCAACCGCCGCCAGGCCAAGTTGGCCGCACTCGTGACCGCGACGGCTCGCGTCACGCCGGGCGAGGTCGAGGCCGAGTTTATCCGCCAGAACCGCCAGGCGACCGCCCAGTTCGTCGCGCTCCGCTACGCCGACGTCCCGGACGACCAGGTCGAGGTGACCGACCGCGACCTGCAGACCTACTACCGCGACAACGAGAGCGACTACGACCGGCCTGAGTCCTACACTCTCGAGTACGTCGCCTTCGACAAGACCCCGACCGCCGACGACTCGACGCGCGCCACCGACGAGCTCGAAGGGTTCATCGAGGGCTTCCGCTCGGCACCGAACGCCGTCTCGTACGCGCGCCGCAACTCGTTCGGCGCGGCCGTCGACCCCGAGTTCGTCGGGGCTGGCAATCTTCCAGCGGAGCTCGCGACGGCCGTCTTTGCCAACCTCGAGGAGGGGAACGTCGTCGGTCCGGTCGTGGCCGGTGACCAGGCCATCCTGGCCCGCGTGATGGGCGTCCGCGACGGTGACGAAACGTCGCTCAAGGCTCGTCACATTTTGCTACCCGAGGGCGCGGAAGAAGTCGCCGAGCAGCTCAAGCGTCGCATCGAGGCCGGAGCGATCTCCTTCGAGGACGCGGCCCGTCAGCAGTCGATGGACGAGAGCAACAAGGCCCGAGGTGGCGACCTCGGGTGGTTCAGCCGCGGCCGCATGGTCTCCGAGTTCGAGGACGCCGCGTTCTCCGCTCCGATCGGACAGGTCGTCGGGCCGGTCGAGTCCCAGTTCGGCCAGCACCTGATCCTGGTCGAGGCCCGGTCATCCCAAGAGGTCGAGCTCGTCCAGATCTCGCGCCCCGTCGAGGCCGACTTCGCTCGCGTCGTCGAGCAGGCCCAGGACTTCCAGGCGTTTATCGAGTTGGAGGGCCGCGACTTCACGGAGGAGGCCCAGGAGCGGGGCATCGCCCCGACCGAGATCCAGGTGACCGAGGACGGCCAGCTCCCCGGCCTCGATGTCGGGCGGGACTTTTTCCGCTTTTTGGCTCGCTCGAGCGAAGGGCGGGTTTCGGAGCCGCTGGACGCCGGGACGAGCTTTATCGTCGCCCGCCTGATCGAGAGGAACGAGGCCGGTCCGGCCCCCTTTGCGGAGGTCGAGAACCAGGTTCGTAGCGCCGTCATGCTGGAGCGCAAGCGCGAGGTCCAGACCGCCGCCCTCGAGGCCGCTCTCGAAAGCGCCGGCTCCCTCTCGGCGCTCGCGTCGGCCGTTGGCACCGAGGTCGTCGAGGCGTCGGAGCTCCTCATGAGCCGCCCCGTCCTCCCCGGCTTCGGCTTGGAGCCGACCGCCGTCGGCGCGGCGTTCGGGCTTCGTCCGGGACAGCGGAGCGGCGTCATCGAGGGCGACCAGTCCGCGTTCGTGGTTCGTACGACGGCTCTCCGTGGCGCGACGCCGGGGGAGTTGACTGCCGAAGTTCGCGAGTCTCTCGAGGCGGAGTTGCTCCAGCGGAAGCGCCAGCGCGTGCTCCAGGCCTGGCTCGCCGGCCTGCGCGAAGAGGTCGACATCGAGGACTACCGCACCGACCTGTTGTAGCCAGCGGGTCGTCCTCGAGGACGACTGTCGCTACTCCGAACGTTCCCCCGTCCGGCGCTCCGCTTCTCGCGTGAGCGCCGGGCGGTCCGGCTTTAGACCCTCCGCTCCGCCCCACTCGTAGGCGACGATGGGCACCATAAAGCTCGGCAGCGTCGCTCTCACGTCCTCGAGGCATGTCCTGAGAAAGGTCGAGGCGTCGCGGGTCGGATCTACATCCTCGAGGCGGACGAAAGCCGCGGGCCGGTGCCCGAACTCGAGGTCGGGCACGGGGACGACGACGGCCTCGAGGACGCCGTCGAGAGCCGAGAGCGCGGCCTCGATGGGCTCGGGGTGGACGTTCTCGCCGCCCGAGACGAACTGCAGGTCGCGGCGACCGGTCACGATCAGTCGGCCCTCGGCGTCGAACCGACCGATATCGCCGGTCGGGTGCCACTCGGGCGCCGGGAGGATCTCGCCCTCGAAGACGCGGCCGACGTAGCGCGTGGGGCCGCCGACCTCGATCTCGCCGTCGTCGGAGATTCGAACGTCGCGGTGGGGAAGCGGGGCGCCGGACGTGGCGAGATCCGACCTCGAGGGCGGAAGGCGCGTCGCCGTCACGGTCGAGGTCATCTCGGTCAACCCGTAGGAGACGACGGCGGGGACGCCGGCCTCGAGGGCGCGGTCGATGAGCGCGGCGGGCATGGCGCTGCCACCGAGCAGGACGGCGTGGAGGCTGGACAGGTCGGCGTCTGCGTCCAAGAGTCGCTGGAGCTGCGTCGACACGAACGAGGCGTGAGTCGGCCGGAAGCGCTCGACGCGCTCCGCGGCGGGCGCCGACCTCGAAGGCACGGCCATCGTCGCGCCGGCCAGGACGCAGCGCATCACGATCCCCAGCCCGCCGACGTGGTAGAGCG
>NZ_JBARYR010000024.1:0-2486 GCF_049648075.1 Rubrivirga sp.
ATGCGCTCGGCGCGCGAGAAGGCAAACCTGGGAACGGTCAGTGACGACCTCGAGGTCGCTCCGTTGATCGCGAGGCTCCATACCCCGAAGGAGCCATCGAGGTCGAGCCCGGTATCACCACGTCCGACCTCGGTGCGCGTCGTCCTCGGGGACGCGCCGCCACCTCTCCCCTGCTGCTATGACTCTCACCTTTTGGGGCGCCGCCCAAACCGTCACCGGATCGCTCCACTACCTCGAGGTCGACGGGACGCGGCTGTTCCTGGACTGCGGCCTGTATCAGGGACGCCGCTCCGAGTCGCGCGAGCGCAACGAGGACTGGCCGTGCGAGCCGTCCACCGTCGACGCCGTCCTGCTGTCGCACGCGCACATCGACCACGCGGGGCTGTTGCCGAAGCTCTACCGCGACGGCTTCCGGGGGACCGTTTACGCGACGCACGCCACGCGCGACCTGTGCGCCATCATGTTGCGCGACAGCGCCTACATCCAGGAGAAGGACGCCGACTTTTTCAACCGCAAGATCCGTAGAAAGGGCGAGGAAGCCGTCGAGCCGCTCTACGACCAAGCGGACGCGGAGGGCGTGATGGGACTCTTCCACGGCGTCCCGTACGGCAAGCCGTTCACCGTTCCGGGCGCCCTCGAGGTCGTCTACCGCGACGCGGGACACATCCTGGGCTCGGCCTCGATGACGATCGACCTGCCCGGCGGCAGGCGACTCGGGTTCACGGGCGACTTGGGCAACCCCGGCCGGCCGATCCTGCGCGATCCCGTCCCGCTCCCGCCCGTCGACTGGTTGATTTGCGAGAGCACCTACGGCGGACGCGAGCACGAACCGACGGACGAGGCCAAGGAGCGACTGGCCGAGATTGTGACCTCGACAGCCGAAAAGGGCGGTCGCGTCGTAATCCCCGCGTTTGCGATCGGGCGGACGCAGGAGTTGGTGCACAACTTGGACCAGTTGTGGAACGAGGACCGGATTCCCCACATCCCCGTCTTCGTCGACAGCCCCCTCGCGGTCAACGCGACGGCCGTCTTCCAGACGCACCCCGAGTGCTACGACGCGGACCTGCTCGAGTACATGCTCACCGACCCCAACCCGTTCGGGTTCGAGCGGCTCGAGTACGTCCGCGAGGCCGAGCGGTCGAAGGAGTTGAACGGGCTCCGCGTGCCGTTCGTCGTGATCTCGGCGTCCGGGATGGCCGAGGCCGGTCGGATCCTGCACCACCTGCGCAACACCGTCGAGGACGACAAGAACACCGTCTTGATCGTCGGCTACCAGGCCGAGCACACGCTGGGCCGGCGGATCGTGGAGCGCCGCGACGAGGTCAAGATCTTCGGACGCCCCCACTCGCTGCGCGCTCGCGTTGAGGTCATGAACACGTTTTCGGCCCACGCCGACGAGCTCGGCTTGGTGAACTTCGTCTCCGCTCTCGATCGGGACCGGTTGCAAACGGTCTTCCTCGTCCACGGAGACCCCGAGCGCCAGGCGGCGCTCACGAGCGCTCTCGAGGACGCGGGCGTGTCGAGCGTCGAGTCGCCGGAGCGGGGGTTCTCGGTCACGCTCTAACCCAGGTTTTCGGCCTCGATAGAGCTCGCGACCTCGAGGACGCGCCATTCTGTCGACTCCCGTGGACGAGCGCAACCCCGAACGCCTAATCCGATCTCGCGTCCCCGTTTAACTTTTTAAGGACTCTCGAAACTAAAAAGCGCTTCCGTTCGACCGGAACCGCTTTCAGCATTACATGCCGTAGCGAGAACGACCTCCGATGCGCTAGATAGAAGGACGGTTCGCACGATCTCCACGACAGCGATGAGATAGCCAGCAGCGTCCTCGAGGACGAGCAGGGTCGGTGCGAACCGGTCCTCTAGCCCGCGCCGCGATGTCCCGTTCTCTCTACTCTCCGTCTGACCACCACGACGCGTGTGGCGTCGGCTTCGTCGCGACGCTGACCAACCTGCCGACGCACGAGATCGTCCGGCAAGGCTTGGAGGTGTTGGTCCGCCTGGATCACCGAGGCGCCATCGGGGCCGACGGCCAAACGGGGGACGGGTGCGGGATCACAGTCCAGATCCCGGACGCCTTTTTCCACGCGGTCGCGAGCACGGCCGGCGTCGAGCTTCCGGCACAGGGCGACTACGCGCTCGGCACTCTGTTTCTGGACCCCGACACCCTCGAGGCACAGCGGCGCACCGTCGAGGCCGTCCTCGAGGACGAGTCGCTGCCGCTGCTGTGGTGGCGCGAGGTACCCGTCGAGGGCAGTGTGCCCGGTCCCATCGCGCGGCAGTCGCAGCCTGCGGTAGTCCAGATTGTCGTCGGAAAGCCGGAGGGAATTGAGCGCGGGGCGGCGTTCGAGCGCGCGCTGTACATCGCCCGCCGTCGCATCGAGCGTGCTCTCGAGAGCCGGCAGGCCGGTGTAGCCAACGGACACGTCACTTCACTGTCGTCCCAGACGGCGACCTACAAGGGGATGCTGACGCCAGCACAGCTC
>NZ_JBARYR010000025.1:0-1557 GCF_049648075.1 Rubrivirga sp.
TGGTCGCGGCGGGTCGACGACACGAACCGGATCGTGTACCGTGTCGCAGGCGATACCATAGACGTCGTTCAGTGCAGGGGGCACTACAACGACTAGCCAACACCGGACCGCTCCGCTGAGCCCTGCCATGGCACGCGCTCTAGCCTGCAGAGACGATCTTGTCCGCCCTCAAGACGGCTGCGGGCTGACGCCGGCTCCCTCCATTCGTAGGCAGTTGAGCAGAGCACCCGGGTTGATTGTGGGTGCTGCGGATTTGCAATAATGGCTATTGAGCTCAGAAGGCTTCCCCTCAGTCCGTGTAGAGATCGTCGAGCGACCAGCACACCACCCGGTGGCCGTCGTCCTCGGCCCGCGCCTTGAACCCGTCCGTGAACCCGCTCGCCGAGACGTAGAAGAGCACGCCGTCCGGGCCGAGCGCTCCGTGCGCCCACGCGCGTCCCGCCTCGGCCATCCGGCGCAGCTTGTCGAGGTGGGCCTCCGACAAGTAATGGAACAGGATTGTCCGTTTGGTGCGGCGTGACGCGTCGTTAGGCTGAGGTGGCCGTCTCCGCACGCTCGGTCTCAATCCTCCTGAGGTGTCCCTTGACCGTGTTGTACGCGAGCCCCGTCCGTCGCGCCATCTCCGCCTTTGCCACGCCGTTGTCGAGCATTTCGGGCTCCGACAATCAATGGAACGGTTCTATACGGCAGGCAGGGCTTGACGCAGGGTCAGGCGCGCAGCCAAGCGGCCGCAGGCACGGCCGAGTCCGCCTTGCTGTCGCATCGGGACAGAAACGCGCGGTGATGATCTCTCGGAAGCCTATCGACCCGTGTGCTCACGCCGGGCGCGGTACCGCGTAGTGAGGACCGGCCGGTGAACGGGTGGTACGTTGGTCGGCGTGGGGTCCCGTGGCCGTGGCACGCACGCTCCGACGCCCGGCCCCCCTTCCCGATGCCCCATGGAGCCCGCTCCTCTACACGACACGGCAAAGACCGGCGACGGCGCCCCGGATGACGAGGCGCTCCTCGTCGCCGGGCTGGGCGCGTCGGCGGGCGGCGTCGAGGCGCTGGAGGCGTTCTTCGCCGGCCTCCCCGAGATCGACGGCGTGGCGTTCGTGGTCATCCTCCACCTCGCACCCGACGAGGAGAGCCGGCTCGCCGACCTGCTCCAGGCGACCCTCCCGCTCCCGGTCACGCAGGTGACCGAGGCCGTGACCATCGAGCGCGGCCACGTCTACGTGATCCCGCCGGGCAAGAACCTGCTCGCCCAAGGCCGTCGGCTCGTGCTGGAGCCCATCGAGGAGGCACGCGTCCGGCGCCGTCCGATCGACCACTTCTTCAGAACGCTGGCCGGGGCCTACGGCGAGCGGGCCGTCGGCGTCGTGCTCTCCGGCACCGGCGCCAACGGGACCGTCGGGGTCCGCGCGCTCAAGGAGGCCGGCGGGCTTATCCTGGCCCAGGACCCCGACGACGCCGCCTTCGACGAGATGCCGCGGTCGGCCATCGCCTCGGGCGTCGTCGACATGGTCGGGCCGGCCGGGGCGCTCGCGGCTGAGGTCGTGGCCTACGCCCACCGGC
>NZ_JBARYR010000026.1:0-2281 GCF_049648075.1 Rubrivirga sp.
TTCGGCAGCGTCGTGGCTCTTGTCCTCTCTCTTATCATCCGAGACGGCGGAACAGACGGTGCAGGCATCGCGCAATCGCTCCCAATTCTCGGCCTGTTTGTCTTTGCAGGTTACCGTGTCCTACCGACGTTGCAGAGCATCTATGTATCGCTCGCGACCGTTCGGCTCGGTATCTCCGCGCTGGAGGTCGTGCGCAAGGATCTGGAGGAAGAGCACAGCCTTCCCCTCTTGCCCGCGCAGCCGCCCGAGGCCATGACCATGGAATGGGCCGTCGAGCTTTGTGACGTGAGCTACCGGTACCCCAAAACCGATCAATCGAGCCTTCGAAATATCAAATTGACCATCCGCCGTGGCCAGCGCGTCGGTATCATCGGGCATACAGGATCGGGAAAGACGACACTCATGGACGTGTTGCTTGGTCTCCTCGTGCCGACTTCCGGCGAAGTGCTTGTGGACGGCAAGCCCCTCGACGACAACAGCATGCGCGCATGGCGCGGGGGCGTGGGCTACGTCGCGCAAGACATGTTCCTGAGCGACACCTCCGTCGCACGCAACATCGCTTTCGGCTGTCCGCCGGGCGATGTGGATCTGGCCGAGGTGGAACGGGCGGCCCGTATGGCGCAAATCCACGACTTCGTAATTAGCGAATTGCCTGATGGTTACGAAACGGAGGTCGGTGAGGACGGGGTCCGCCTGTCAGGCGGGCAACGCCAACGGATCGGGATCGCGCGCGCGCTCTATGGCGGCGCAGAAGTTCTCGTCTTCGACGAAGCGACCAGCGCGCTGGACACAGAAACGGAGGCTATGCTGATGGCGGAAATCGACCGACTCGCGCAAAACCGGACGGTCATTATCGTCGCGCATCGCATGAGTACTCTCCGCGATTGCGATATGATTGTGCGACTGGAAGCCGGACGCATCGTTTCAGTGGGCGGCGCCGAAATCATCGAGGGTCCCTCCATCGATGGCGATGCAGCCTTAGAATTTTGCGGCTGGGATTGTGAGGCTGCAAAATGATGGGCTCGGACGAACGGACTATAGGGACGGGCGGCGATATGCTAGCGATGGTCTTGCAGAGGACGCGCCGATCGATCGTCGGCCGTCTTCGGACAACCTCCTGGAGAGCCTTCGAGGATTCTAAGCGCTGGGCTCAGAACCTCGGTGCGAAACCGACCGATCGCCAGATCTTCATCTTCGGATGCCAGCGCAGCGGCACAACCCATCTCGAGCGGTTGTTTCGCGCCGACCCCCGATCCGCTGTATTCGGGGAGTTTAGCGATCTGTCGATCGGGCCCAGGAAGACAGCTTGGCGTCCGCTGGACGAGGTGATGGATCGATGCACCTCGACAGGAGCGACCTACACGGTCGCCCGGTCGCTCTACGCCAGCCACCGGGCGACTGAGATTCTGGACGCGGCGGGAGGGTCGGGCGCGATTGCCGTTTGGATGTACCGGGAGCCTCATGCCGTCGTCGCTTCGATGATCCGCAAATGGGGCCCGGATTTCCGTGAAGTCTCGCGCAGTGTGGAGTCGGACGCCGAAGGCAGATGGGACCTTGCAGACTTCTGGACAATCGTTGCTCAGCTTTCGGACGATCATTACGATCAGGAAGGCTGCTCAAAGCTGCGGAATTTCTACGGCGCCTATTGGTATCTAAGGAACCGGACGTTCTTCGATCTGAACCTTGATCAGGACGCCCGCATCATGCCGGTCGATTACGCTTCCCTCGTTGCCGATCCGGACGCCTTCGTGCAGGCGATGCGCGACCGGATCGGCTTGTCCGCCCCGCCCATGGCATTTCCGATAGCAACGAGTACAGCGCGCGCGCCCCGCCGCGACGTCAGCGGGATGTCCGCGAGGTTGGAGACCCTTTGCGACGACCTTTACGCGCGTCTGCGTGCCGCAGAAAGACCGGCCTAGCCATGCTGGCGATTGCTACCCAAGATCCCGGCTCAGTCGCCGAGACCTATGTTCGTCAGCACCTCCGCTTGATCTTGCCGGGTAGAACGGTCGGTATCGCCTTAGAACCAGGCGCGAGCGCGTCCGGTACGACTCCTTTTTGCCTCTTACCGACGAGACAGAGGAATAGCGTTGTCCGCCGAGCCGAGTTGCTGAGTGCGCTCATCCGGACAGGGTATTCCGGTGGTCCGTCATGGACGGATGCGAAGGGTATCGCTGCATTCCTCCGTAAACACGGGGTCCGCGCCGTCCTTGCCGAATTCGGGACCACCGGCATCGCCCTCCAACGCCTCTGCTCGTCCTTGAGACTGAAACTGATAGTG
>NZ_JBARYR010000027.1:0-3726 GCF_049648075.1 Rubrivirga sp.
CCCTTGCCGACGTAGTCGTTGGCGTCGCCCTCGAGCCGCAGCGTGACGCCACAGGCGCCGAACGCGCCCAGGCTCTGCCCGGCGGACCCCGTTGCTCGGACGATGACCGTGTCGTCCTCGAGGACGGCCGCGCCCGCGACGGTGCGCCGGGCGATCTCGCCGCTGAGACGCGTCCCGAACGCGCGGTCCGAGTTGCGGACCTCGAGGTCGACCTCGATGCGGTCGCCGGCATCGAGGGCGCGGATGATTGAGTGGCGAGCCTGGCTGCGGACGGCTGGCGAGACCGGTCCGGCCTGCGGATCCGCCGCGAACGGGAGCAAGATGTCGGGCGTCGGGACGGAGGCCAGGACGGCCCCAAGATCGAGGGTCTCGCTCCGTGAGCGTAGGCGCGAGACCTGGCCGCGGGCGTCCTCGAGGCTGGCGAACCCGAGCTGGGCCAGGATCTCGCGCGCCTGCTCGGCCACGAAGTGGAGGTAGGTCACGACGTGCTCGGGTTGACCTGCAAACAGCGCGCGCAGCCGCTCGTCCTGCGTCGCGATCCCGACCGGGCACGCGTTGAGGTGGCACTTGCGCATCATCACGCACCCGAGCGCGACGAGCGGCGCGGTCGCGAACCCGAACTCGTCGGCGCCCAACAAAGCCCCGATCACGACATCGCGACCCGTCTTGAGGTGGCCGTCGACCTCGAGGCGGACGCGCTCGCGCAGGCCCGTGGCGCACAACGCTTGCTGGACCTCAGCCAGTCCGAGCTCCCACGGCAATCCAGCGTGGGCGATCGAGGTCAGCACGGCCGCGCCGGTCCCGCCGTCCGAGCCCGAGACCAGGATCGTGTCGGCCCCGGCCTTGACGACGCCGGCCGCGACGGTCCCGATGCCGGCCTCTGAGACCAGCTTGACGCTCACGCGAGCGTCCGGGTTGACCGTTTTGAGATCGAAGATGAGCTGGGCGAGGTCCTCGATAGAGTAGATGTCGTGGTGCGGCGGCGGCGAGATCAGCCCGACGCCCGGCGTCGCGTTGCGCGTTCTCGCGATCGCGCCGACGACCTTGAAGCCCGGAAGCTGGCCGCCCTCGCCGGGCTTGGCGCCCTGCGCCATCTTGATCTGGAGCTCGTCCGCCGAGGCCAGGTACTCAGCCGTGACGCCGAACCGGCCCGACGCGATCTGCTTGATTCGGCTCCGCGCCGGTGCCCCTCGCGGGTAGCGCCCGGCCTCCTCGCCGCCCTCGCCCGTGTTGCTCTTGCCGCCGATCTGGTTCATCGCGACGGCCAGCGTCTCGTGCGCCTCGCGCGAGATCGACCCGTAGGACATCGCGCCGGTCTTGAACCGCGTCACGATGTCCGTCCACGGCTCGACGTCCCCGAGATCGAGCGGTGTGTCAGCATCCTCGAGGACGAGTAGGCTGCGCAACGTGGGGCGCGCGTCGACCTCTTCGGCAAAGGCGGTGAACGACGTCCACCGAGCGTCGGGCTCGATCTCAGGCTTGACCGCCCGCTGGAGGTTGACGATGGCCGTCGGGCTCCACGCGTGCGACGCGCCTCCGCGCCGCCACTGGTAGCGTCCTCCTATTTCAATCCGGTCGTCCTCGATGCGTGCGTGGCGAGCCCGGACCTCGGCCTCGAGGTCGGGAAACCCGGCGCCGCCAATGCGCGACGGCGTGCCCGCAAACGCGACCTCGACGACGGCCTCGTCGAGTCCCAGAATCTCGAACACCTGGGCGCCCTGGTAGCTGCGGAGGGTCGAGATTCCCATTTTTGAGAGCACCTTGAGCAGGCCGTTCCCGATCGCCGAGATCGTCCGGTCTACGGCCGCCGATCCGCGGGGGGCGACGGTTTCGAGCAACAGCGCCGGACACACGGCCGCCGCGCCATACCCGATGAGCGCCGCGACGTGATGGATTTCTCTCGCCTCGTTCGTCTCGGCGATGATCTCGCACCGCGCCCGCCGCCCGGACCGCGTGAGACCGTGGTGCACAGCTCCGACGGCCAGAAGCGATGGGATCGGCAGGCGGTCCGTCCCGGCCCCATGATCGGACACGACGAGGATGGAGGCGCCGGTGTCGACGGCCTCGACGGCGCTCTCGACCAGCCGGGAGAGGGCGTCCTCGAGGGAGTCGTTGCGGAACGTCGCGTCGAGGGTGGCGGTGCGGAACCACGGCTCGCGATCGCCGAACGTGCGGACGTCCTCGAGGTCGGACGGTCTCAGGACCGGCTGGTCGAGGCGGATGCGGCGGCACATCTCGGGCGCCGGCTCGAGCAGGTTCGGCGTGGGACCGAGGTGCGTGATCAGCGAGGTCACGGCGACCTCGCGGATCGCGTCGAGCGGCGGGTTCGTGACCTGCGCGAACCGCTGGCGGAAGCGGTCAAACAGCAGTCGAGGACGCGGGCTCAGCGCCGCAGCGGGCGTGTCGTCGCCCATCGACCCAATCGCCTCTTTCCCGTAGGCCAGCGCCGGAATCAGGATGCCCAGGTCCTCGTCGGTGTAGCCGAACAGGCGGTGGCGAGCGCCGAGATCGAGGCCGTTGGCTGTGCTGGCCTCGCCATCCTCGAGGTCAGATGTGCTCTCGTCCTCGAGGTCGGCGAGCGGGACCAGGCCGGTGAGCCAGGCGTCGTACGGCGCGTCGGTGGCGGCGCTGGCCTTGACCTCGTCGTCGCTCACGATGCGGCCCTCGCCCAGGTCGACCAGCAGCATCCGGCCGGGCTCTAGGCGCCCCTTCTGAACGATGGTCGCGGGATCGAGGTCGAGCACGCCGGTCTCGGACGACAGCACCACGAGCCCGTCGCGCGTCACGGTATAGCGCGAGGGCCGCAGGCCGTTCCGATCGAGGACGGCTCCCAGGACGGTGCCGTCGGTGAACTGGATCGTCGCCGGCCCATCCCACGGCTCGACCGCGCACGCCATCGCTTGGTAAAACGACTTGCGCGCCGGGTCCATGTCGGGCGCGTGCTCCCACGCCTCGGGCACCAGCGCCATCACCGCCTGGGGCAGCGGCCAGCCCGCGTGAACCATCATCTCCAAGGCACCGTCGAGCGATTTCGAGTCGCTGTCGCCGTCCTCGAGGGTGGGCAGCACGTCGCGGAGTCGGTCGCCGAACGCGGCTGACCGGAACTCCGACTCGCGGGCTCGCCACGCGTTGCGATTGCCGCGGACCGTGTTGATCTCGCCGTTGTGGCACAGGAACCGGAAGGGCTGGGCGAGCGGCCACTGCGGCAGCGTGTTCGTCGAGAACCGCGAGTGGACCATCGCGAGCGCGCTCTTGAACCGCGGGTCGCGCAGGTCGGGGTAGAACGCGGCGAGCTGTGCTGGCGTCAGCATCCCCTTGTAGGTCGCCGTCTGGGACGACAGTGAAGTGACGTGTCCGTTGGCTACACCGGCCTGCCGGCTCTCGAGAGCACGCTCGATCCGACGGCGTGCGATGTAGAGCGCTCGCTCGAAGGCGGCTCCGCGCTCGATGCCCTCCGGCTTGCCGACGATGATCTGAGCCACGGCCGGCTGCGACTGCCGAGCGATGGGGCCGGGGACCTCGGCCTCGACCGGCACCTCGCGCCACCACGACAACGGCAACGACTCGTCCTCGAGGACGGCCTCGGCGGTGCTGCGCTGCCCTTCGAGGGCGTCGGGGTCCAGAAACAGAGTGCCGAGCGCGTAGTCGCCCTGTGCCGGAAGCTCGACGCCGGCCGTGCTCGCGACCGCGTGGAAAAAGGCGTCCGGGATCTGGACTGTGATCCCG
>NZ_JBARYR010000028.1:0-6247 GCF_049648075.1 Rubrivirga sp.
GGCGGCGACATCGTGATCAAGCTCGGGGACTACTTTACGAACCGCGTCTTTTGGACGTTCGGCGTCATCGTCCCGACCGGAACGACGGATCCCGGCGAGGACCGCCTCCCGATCATTCTAGGCCTGGACTACGAGCTCCTGAAGTGGCTCAGCGCCCAGACGGAGTACAGTGGCCAGCGTGGTCTCGGCGGCGGGCTGAACTACGAGGTGTCCTGGTAGGACCGTCCTCGAGGGCGACGCAACGCCCTTCTCGCACGTCGGCCTCGAGGCCGACCCGAAGCACTACTTTTGGGCATGGAGACCGTCCCCGAAGACTCGCTCACGACTCGCCTGCGGGCCGCCCGGCGGTCTCGGCAGAACGAGAAGATCCTCCAAGAGAAGGAGCTCGAGCAGAAGGTCGAGGAGCGGAAAGAGGTCGCCCGCGCGCCGTCGGTCCCCGGCGAGAGCTTTTTCGCGGCGGCCGGCGGCCTGTTCGCGTTCGTCGGGATGTTCTTTTCCCGGTTCTGGCGCCGGCCCTTCGAGGTCAAAGAGCTGTTCGTCCAGATGGACGAGGTCGGGACCAAGAGCTTGACCCTGACCGGGGTCGTCGGCTTCGCGATCGGGATTGTGTTGGCGTTGCAGAGCCGGGGCACGTTGGCGCGGTTCGGCGCCGAGAGCTTCCTGCCGTCGATGCTGGCGCTGTCCGTCATCAAGGAGATCGGCCCCGTCCTGACCGGGCTCGTGTTGGCCGGGCGACTGGGCGCTGGTATGGGCGCCGAGCTCGGCTCGATGAAGGTGACCGAGCAGATCGACGCCCTCGAGGTCGCGGCGCTCAAGCCGTTCCACTACTTGGTCGTCACGCGCGTGATCGCGTGCGTCATCATGTTCCCGATCATGACGCTGATCACGGACATGCTGGCCCTGGCCGGCGGCTACCTCGAGGCCTGGCTCTCCGACGGCATGGACATCCGCGTATTCATCTCGACCGCCTTCGACTCGTTGCGCATGACGGACGTGGTCGTGGACACGATGAAGACTTCGATCTTCGGGTTCATCGTCGGCATCGTGACCTGCTACCAGGGTTACACCGTCCGCGGCGGCACGCGCGAGGTGGGCCGGGCGGCCATGAACGCCGTCGTCATCTCGAGCCTGCTCATCTTGGTCGCCGACGTCATCGTGGTCCAAGCCTCGATCCTGCTCTTCGGCGACATCTCGAGCGGCGCCTGACGGTTCAGAGGTTCAGGGTTCGCAAGAACTCTCACCTCTGCGAGCCGAAGGCCGGCGTAGCCAACCCGGAACGACTCAACCCTGAACCTTCCTCCTCATGTCCCGCATCTCTAAGCGCGCCCAGGCCCGCCGTGCCGCGGCCGGCCTCGAGAGCCGTCAGGCCGGTGAAGCCAACGGTCCTCACCCGCTTAGCGACGACGGCCTGGCGGACCCCGCCGACGACCCGACCGGCAAGCCCACCGCCGGGGTCCCGGGCAATGCCCTCGAGGGCGAGACGGACCTCGCCGATCCTGAGCACGGCCCCGTCCTGGGCAACTCGCCGCCGCCGCCCGACAACGTCGTCGTGGACATGCGGGAGGTCTACAAGGGGTTCGGGCCGAAGAAAATCCTGAAGGGGATCAACCTGGCCGTCGAGCGCGGCACGAGCGCCGTCGTGCTGGGCGGCTCGGGGACGGGCAAGAGCGTGCTGACCAAGCACGTCGTGGGGCTGTTGCAGCCCGACAAGGGCGAGGTCTGGGTCCTGGGCGAGAGGTTGGACCTGATGACGCCGGAGCAGCGTGACCGCAAGCGGACACGCCTCGGCTACCTCTTCCAAGGCGGCGCCTTGTTCGACTCGATGACGGTCTACGGCAACATGCGGTTTTTCCTGGACCGCTTGACATCGCTGACCCTCGAGGAGAAGGACGACTTGATCATGGAGAGCCTCGAGGACGTCAACCTGCCCGAGACCCGCGACCAGTACCCGGCCGAGCTATCGGGCGGCCAGAAGAAACGAATCGGGCTGGCACGGACGTTGATCCTGCGCCCCGACGTCATCCTGTACGACGAGCCCACGACCGGCCTGGACCCCGTCTCGGTCCGCGTCGTGTCCGAGTTGATCGTCAAGCTGCGCGACACGCGCGGCATCTCGTCGATCGCGATCACGCACGATCTGTTGGCCGCCGAGATCATCACCGACCGTGCCCACTTTATTCTGGACGGCATCATCGAGGAGGCGGGCACGCTCAACGAGGTCCGCACCTCGAGCCACCCTGTCTTGAAGGAGTTCTTTACCGGCACCGAGGCCTACGGCCACGCCTAGCCCGTCCTCGAAGAGGGTTCGCCCTCGAGGTCGGCTTCCCCTAGCTTCCCGCCATGTCCCGTCAAGCACGCCTCGGCCTCGTCGTCATCGTCGGCCTCCTGTCTGCCATCGCGTTCTTGTTCGTGATCGGGAGCCAGAGCAACCTGTTCCAGAACTCGTTCGCGGTCCGGGCCAACTTTAACCAGGTGGCCGGTCTCAAGACGGGCGCGTCGGTGTTCTACAACGGGATCTCGGTCGGGCGCGTCGAGGCCGTCCGGCTCCCAGCCGCGCCGGGCGACCCGATCACGGTGCTGATGGCGGTCGACGAGGACGCCCGGCCCCTGATCCGCGAGGACAGCCGCGCGCTCATCCAGACCGACGGGCTGGTCGGCAACGTGATCGTGTCGCTCACCGACGGCTCGCCACGACGGCCCCAGGTGGCCGACAACGGCCAGATCGAGGGCGTGGACCCGTTCGCGCTCAGTGAGATCTCGGACCGCCTGTTCGAGTCCGTCTCCCGGTTCGATTCGGTCACGGTCCAGCTGACCGGCATCATGTCCGACGTGCGGACGGGCGAGGGCACACTCGGCCAGTTCCTGTACGACGACCGCCTGTACGAGTCGACCGTCGCAACGGCGAACACCTTCCAGGCGACCGTCGCGGAGTCGCAGAACACCCTGCGCTCCCTCACCGCACGCGCTGACGAGCTGGTGACGGTTGCGGAAAATGCGTCGCGCGGCGTCGACGAGATCCTGACACGCGTCTATACCGGCGAGGGGACTGTCGCTCGGTTCCTGAACGACGACGAGGTGTACACGACGGCCCTAGCGACCGTGGCCCAGCTTCAGGAGGGCGCCGCCCAGCTCCAGACGGTCTCGGCCGACGTCCGTGCGATCACGGACCGGATCAACCAGGCCGCCGGGTGGGGCGCCTTGGGCGCGTTCCGGTTCTCGGAAAACATGGAGGCGCTCAAGCACAACTTCCTCTTCCGCGGCTACTTCGAGGACCGCGGCTACTACGAGTCGGCGCCGTTCGAGGTGCGTGAGGCCGCCATCGCCCAGACCCTGGCCGATCTACAAGAGTGGGAGCGCCGGCTGGTCGAGCAGCAGCGCGTGATCGATGCCGCCCGGAGCGAACTCGGCGTCGACGGCGTGATCTCGGCCCCGCCGGTGGACTCCGAGCCGGCGCCGGCGCCAGCACCGGAGGAGTAGCCAAAGACCCGAGAAGCGGTGTCTGGTGTCCGGCCTCGAGGTCGGACGCGGACGTCGGCTTTCCATCCTCATCCCGTTGGACTACCGCTTCCTCATCGCCCGTCGCTACCTCGCCAGCCGCCGCCGGCTGACGCTGATCTCGACGATCTCCGCGATCTCCGTCGCCGGCGTGGCGGTCGGCGTGGCGGCCCTCGTCGTCGTGCTGAGCGTGCTGAACGGGTTCTACGACGTCGTCCGCGACCTGTTGGTCAGCTACGACCCGCACGTCCGCGTCGAGGCCGTCGAGGGCGGCGGCTTGGAGGGCGCCGACGAGATCGCGGCGGTCGCGCTCCAGCTCGACGGCGTCGTCTCGGCGACGCCCTACGTCGAAGGCAAGGCCTTGCTCGCGGCCGACGGCGGGGCGGGCCAGGTCGTGACCGTCCGGGGCGTGCAACGCCGCGCCCTCGATGCCGAGGTCGAGCGGTCGATCCGGGAGGGCGCCTTCGACCTCGAGGCCGAGGGCGGCGCGTCGGGCATTGTGATGGGCCAGGCGCTCGCTTCGAGGACGGGCTTGCGCGCGGCCGAGCCAGGCATCGGCCTCGAGGACGGACCGCAGACGGGCGGGCGAGCCGGGAGTCAGGTGTCGCTCTTGTCGGCGGCGGCGCTCGAGCGGGCCATCGGGCTCTACCCCTTCGGCCTGCCGGACCGCCGGACGTTCACGGTCACCGGCACGTTCTCTCTCGAGCCGACCTACGACGAGAGCCACGTCTTCGTCGCGCTCGATCAGGCGCAACGGCTGTTCCAGACCGGGTCTCGCGTCAGCGGCGTCGACATCCGACTGACCGACCTCGATGACGCCGCGTCGGTCCGAGACCGCTTGGAGGCCGACCTCGAGGCCGCATCGCCCGGCCGCTACGCCGTCACGACGTGGTACGACTTGCAGGGCTCGCTCTACAGCGTGATGCGTCTCGAGAAGTGGGCGGCGTCCGCGATCCTGGCGCTCATCATCGTGGTCGCCGCGTTCAACATCGTCGGGGCGCTGACGATGATCGTGATCGAGAAGCAGCGGGACCTAGGCGCGTTGCAGGCGATGGGCGCGAGCCGAAAGGACGTCCGGCGGATCTTCCTGATCGAGGGGCTGCTGGTGGGCGGCGTCGGCGCGGGGATCGGACTCGCCATCGGCCTGACGATCGCGATGGTTCAAAAAACGTTCGGGATCGCGAAGCTGGCCGCGGCGGGCTCGTTCGTGATCGACGCGTACCCGGTCGCGATCCGGCCGCTCGACATCGGCGGCGTGGTCGTGGTCGCGGTCGGGCTGTGCGCGCTGGCGGCCGTGTACCCGGCCTCGAGGGCGGCGGCCATCGACCCAGCGCGAGCGGTCCAGGCCGGGGCGTAACCACGCACGGGGCGCGTCCTCGAGGACGGGACGCCTCTTTGAGGACGAGACGCCTCTTTCGGCTCGCCCCTCCTCGCAGTCCCCTAACCCCGTCTTCGCCCGAGACTCACGGGATTGGGGCCTTCGCGGGTTGGACCGTCCCCGCACCGCGCCGTAGGTTCGTGGGCTCCGCGGCATGGACTGTGCGCGGACTCACCTAGCGACTCTCCCGGCGATCCCGCCGACCGACCCGATGGCACGCAAAGACCAAGTTACCGGCAAGGGGCCGATGTTCGGCAACCACGTCTCCCACGCACACAACAAGGTGCGGCGCCGGTTCAACGTGAACCTGCAGAAGAAGCGGTTCTACGTGCCCGAGGAGGACCGCTGGGTCACGCTCCGTGTCTCCGCGACCACGATCAAGACGATCAACAAGAAGGGGATCTCGGCCGTCCTCAAGGAGGCGCGTGCCAAGGGCATGCCCCTCGCCTAAACCGGCCCTCCCACCGCGCCCACACACGGCGCCTTAGACCTACAAACCGATGGCAAAGGGCAAAGACGTCCGACACCAAGTGATCCTCGAGTGCACCGAGGCTCCCGGCACATCGCGCTATGCGACGATGAAGAACCGCCGCAATACCACGCAGCGGCTCGAGCTCAAGAAGTACAACGCGAAGCTGCGGAAGCACACGCTCCACCGCGAGATCAAATAACGAGGCCCGGCCTCCCTAGCCCCCCAGACAGATGGCAAAGAAGGTTTCAAAGAACCAGCGGACCAACCGTGGCGCTGGCCAGGAGGCCAAGCAGATGGCGAAGATCATCGTGGCCTCGAAGAAGGACAACGGCCAGTTCGAGTTCCGCTCGAAGATGGTCGAGGCCGGCAACGTCCAGGACGAGCTCAAGGCCGCGCAGGCTTCCTAGCCCGACCAGCTCCAGCCTTTAGAGGGCGGCTCCATCGCGGAGCCGCCCTCTTTTTTGTCCGGCCTCGAAGACGCGCCGACACGCCTGAACAAGCGGAGGCGTCTCGAGGGCGCGTCCTTGCGGCTCACCATCGAGGGGGTCGTCGGTCTCAGACCGGCTTTGACTCCGACATCCGAACGGAGTCGTCCTGGCGCGCGCGGGGTCCATACGGTTTTGCAGACCTCGAGGACGTCCTCGGCTCACGTCCCGCTCGACGCCACGTCCGGCCTCGAGGCCGAAACCACAACCTCGAGGACGCGTCACCGACGCATCGCGAGCCACTGCATCACGCGGTCGTCGCTGGGCCACGTGAGCCAGGCGAAGGCGAACAGCGGGAGGGCGAAGGCGAGCGTGAGCAAGTCGCCGGTCAGGAACGCGGCGATCGCACTAGCGAGCGTCGGCACCTCGGCGGCGGCGAGGGCGGCCACGCCGAACATCCGCAGCGCCCCCTGGGCC
>NZ_JBARYR010000029.1:0-3930 GCF_049648075.1 Rubrivirga sp.
ATGAACGCCGTGCCCGGCCCGCACCAAGCCACGAAAGCGTTCCGCGCCGCCGCGACCAAGTTGCGAGGGCTCCACCTCGCCACCGACCTCGAGCAAGCACCGGACGTCTCCCGCTACGACGGCGACCTCGAGGTCGAGTCGGACAGCCTGGAGGACGACCTCGACGCGTTTATCGCGACGTGCGGCGTCGACATGACCGTCCCGGCGGCGACGGACTGGGACGGGTCCCGCGCGGCGGCGCTGGACCAGCTGGCGTGGGCCGTGAAGGAGGTGCTGCCCAACTACAACTTTCACCGCAATGACCCGTCGGACCCGACGTCGACGTCGAGGCTGTCGCCCTGGATGCACTTCGGCGTGCTCAGCCCGCGCGAGGTCGCCCTCGACGTCAAGGCCGCCGACGTCCACAGCGCGGCGCGGTGGAAGTTTTTGGACGAGACGCTGACCTGGCGCGAGTACTACCACCACCTAGCCCGCGTCGAGGCGGATCCGGCGTCGTACGAGAACATCCCCAAGCGCGCCCGCGCCACGCTCGAGGCCCACGCGGAGGACGAGCGTCCGCACATCTACTCACTCGATGAGCTGACCCACGCCGAGACGGACGACCCGGTCTGGAACGCGGCCCAGAAGCAGTTCCTGCTCGACGGCTGGATGCACAACAACCTGCGCATGTACTGGGTCAAGCAGATCATCAAGTGGCGCCCGACACCGCAAGACGCGTGGCAGACGGCGTGCCTGCTCAACGATCGTCTCAGCCTCGATGGCCGCGACCCGTCGACCTACGGGAGCATCCAGTGGGGCTTCGGCCGGAGCAAGCTGGCCGCCGTCAAGCCGGTCTACGGAGCCGTCCCGCGCCGCTCGTCCGGTGCCATCCGCCGTCGCGCATCAAAATGGGTCGACGAGCAAGCGGAGCGCCCGGTGACGTTCCGTGCCGCGGAGGTCTCGCCCGAGACGCACGGCCCTCGCCGTCCGACGCCGCCCTACGGCCGCGGCTACCTGTAGCCCGTCCTCGAGGACGAGCTGCCCCCCTGCGGAGACCCGTGCCGGACTGCTCCGTGTCGTCGGTCTCTAATCGACGTCGCGTCGCACCCCTGGCGTGAGCATGCGGGCGAGTGGACCTCGCGAGGCGAGGAGCGGCGAGCAGCCGGCCACAGATCCCCGCAGGGAGGCAGCTCCAAACAGTGCTCCGTCCTCGACGTGGCGACCTCGAGGACGGAGCGACGAACGCTAGCGGACGACCGTCAGCGCTCGTGTCCTGGACCCGGCCGACGTGTCGAGCCGGATGATGTAGGCTCCTGCGGCCAGACCGGCCGTCTCGAGGTCGACCTCGAAGGCGTCGGCGTTCATCTGTCCGTCGACGAGCGTCGCGACCGCCCGGCCGAGAGCGTCGTAGACGACCAGCCGTGCCGAGCCCGCCTCCTCGAGGGAGAACGACAAGCGGGTCGCGCCGACGGCCGGGTTCGGAGCCGGCAGGCCGAGGGCTAGAACTCCGGCTTCCGGTGCCTCGTCGACGCTCACGACGCCGGCCGGAAGCAGGGCCGCGGTCCCGTCCGGGAAGACGGCGAGCAGGCCAAAGGCCGGGCCGTTCTGGTCGTTGTCCGGGGACAAGAAGCCCGACGCCAAGACCATCACGGCCCCGCCGCCCGCCGCCGAAAGGTCAGCGATAAACGAGGCGGCCGTCGTCGTGCCGTCCGCCGTGGTGACGTCGAGCTGGTACGTGTCCGGCTCGACCTCGAGGTAGCCCGTCACGTCGGTGTACGTGGCGTCGTCGACGAGAACGGACCCACCGGTGCGCACGTCGACCGTCGGCGCGTCGGTCGAGCCGTGGACGACACGGATGGCAACACGCGTGTCACCGTTCGACGCCTCCTGCGCATCGCCACCGACCAACAGTTCGAACGCCGTGTCGACGCCGTCTGGGTTCGCTTCGAAGTCACCGGGCGACAAGACGCCGTTGGCGATGAGCTGCGTCGTCGACCCGTCGGGCAGCGAGTACGTCTGGGTAAAGACGGCGTCGCCCGCACTCGAGGACGTGCCCGGCGCGATCGCGACCTCGAGGTCGGTGTCCGCCGGGACGTCGATGAACGGGGACGCCGTGCGGAAGGCGAAGTCGTCCAGCAAGATGTCGCCGTTGACGTAGACGTCGACGGTGGACGCGGCGGGGTCGGCGGCGTTGTGGATCACCTGCAAGCGGGCGATCGAGGACGGGGCTTCTAGAAGCGCCGTGGTCCCATCGGCGAACACGGCGAGCAGACCGAAGCCCGGACCGTCCTGGTTGTCGCCAGGAGTGAGGAAGCCCGACGCCAGGACCGTTACCGCCGCGCCTCCCGCGCCGGTCAGGTCGACCTCGAAGGACGCCACGGTCGCCGCGCCATCAGCCGTCGTCACATCGAGGACGGCGATGAGCGTCGGGAGCGCCAGGTAGCCCGTGATGTCGGTGTACGACGCGTCGTCGACGAGCGGCGGCCCGTCCACGTTCGCGATGCGGACATCGACCGCCGGTGCGTCGGGCGAACCGTGAACCACGCGGACCGCGGCGGCCTCCGTGGAGCCCCCGACCTCGAGGGCGTTCGTACCTGCGAGGAGTTGGAATCCGATGTCGGTCCCGCTCGGGTTGTCCGCGAAGTCGTCGGCATCGAGGACGCCGCTCGCGATGAGTTGGTAGGCGCCGGTCGGTAGGTTGAAGGTTTGGGCCGCGAGCGCGTCGGCGACGCTGGCCGAGGTGCCCGGCGCGACGGCGACCTCGAGGTCGGTATCGGACGGCAGGTCGAGGAACAGCGTGGCCGTGCGGAACTCGAAGTCGTCGAGGGTCAAGTCGCCATTGACGTAGACGTCGACGGTGGAGGCGCTGGGATCGGGCGCGTTGTGGATGACCTGGAGGCGGATCTGGGCCGACGCCGGGAGCGCCAGCAAGATCGCGAGGCCGAGGAGAGTGGCAGTACGCATGGATGTGGGGGAATGGAGTGTTCGGTGCGTCCGAACTGCCAGCGGTACCCGCCACCCCGACCGGCATGACCAGTGGCAAAAACCGAATCGGGGAATCCCCCACCCGTTTCGTCCGAGACTGGTCATTGCCCGCTCGCTGCGGGTACCCCGCACGTCGCCCCCCTCCCTTTCTCCGTTCGTGACCTCCCCGCCTGCCTCTGACGACGCGCTCGCCGAGTGGGCGCGCCGGACCCGGTCGGGCGACCTCGAGGCCTTCGAGGCCCTGTTCCGCCACCTGCACCCGATGCTGACCCGGATCGCTCACTCGCTCGCCGACGGCCCCCAGGCCCAGGACGCCGTCCAAGAGACGTTCGTCCGGCTGTGGGAACAGCGCGAGCGCATCGACCCGGACCGGTCGGTCAAGGCGTACCTCGCACGGTCGGTGCGGAACCGGCTGCTCAACGCCTCGCGTGACGCCCAGACGCGGCGGACGCTCCTGGACCAGAACGCCGCCGAGGTGACCCCGGCCGCCCTCCCACGTCCCGACGCCGACGCCCAGCACCGCACGCTCGCCGACCGACTCGCCACCCTCCTACAGGCCTTGCCCGACCGCCAGCGCCTGGCCATCACCCTGACCCGCTTCGACGGCCTTAGCCACGCCGAGGCCGCCGACGTCATGGCCTGCTCAGCGCGCACCGTCAACAACCACATCGTCCGTGGCCTCCGTACTCTCCGCGACCGCCTCCAGGCGTACGACCTCGATGCCCGCTGACCTCCCCCCCGAACTCCGCTCCGCCCTCGAGGCCGAGACCGACGGCGACGCACTCGCCGAGGTCTGGGAGCGCCTGGGCGACATCCCGGCGCCCACCGCGACCGACGACGACTGGACCGCGCTCCGCGACCGGCTCTCGACCTCGAGGGCGGACGCTCCAACGCGGGCTCCCGACCGAGCGCCCTCGAGGGCGCGACGGAGTCGGTGGAGCGTCGCCGCGCTGGCGAGCGCCGCCG
>NZ_JBARYR010000030.1:0-2709 GCF_049648075.1 Rubrivirga sp.
GGTGGCGGCTACGGTGGCGGCGGTGGAAACCGCGGCGGTGGCGGCTACGGCGGCGGTGGAAACCGCGGCGGTGGTGGCTACGGCGGCGGCGGCGGCTACTAGCCCCACGCTCTAAAGCCCTTTGGGCGGTGACCTTTCGGGGTCGCCGCCCTTTTTTTTGTCCGCCCTCGAGGTCGAAACGGCACGCCCTCGAGGACGAGGACGGACCTCCCGGCATGCACATCCCAGTGAGCTGCCCTCGTGCTCGCGATGCTGGGTATTCAGACCGAGCACGCCCTCACCCGCCGTCGTCCCTGTGAAGGCGGGGATCCAGAGGAGCGCCCTCGAGACCGGCTCGACCTCGAGGGCGTGCTAAGCACGTCCGGTCACTGAGACGTGGCGTGACCGCATGGGAGCCGCGCACGTCCTGGATCCCTGCCTCCACGATGACAGGGGTAGGTATTTCGCTTCGAGCACGTCGTCCCCCGCCGTCGTCCCCGCGCACGCGGGGATCCGGAGTGCCGACCTCGAGAGCGCGTCGTCCTCGAGGACGAGCCGGGCACGGCCATTCATCGTGACGCGACCGGGAGGTTCGGGAGCCACGCACGCTCTGGATTGGCTGCGCCGACCTCGAGGACTCGGGTCCCGCCTCCGCGGGAAGGACTCGTGTAGGGGCGAGAGGCCACTACCTACCCCTGTCAGCGCCTTCGCGGGGATGACTGATGTCGTAACGGCGAGGCGAGCATAGGCCTGCCAGCGTGCAGAGACCCAGCGCGGTGCCAATCTCGACCTCGAAGGCGCGTTGCGCCCGACCTCCTACGCTCGCGGTCGAGGGCGGGGCCGATCTCGTTTAACAAACCCCTCGTCCGTCCAGGTGACCAGCGACCTCGAGGTCAAGAGGTCGATGACCTCGGCCGGGTTGCACGGATCGCTCGAACCGAGCGACCGGTCGGCCTCGACGCACAGGACGGCGACGTCGGCCGCCGTGAACGAGGCGGGCGCCTTGGGCAGGCGCTCGTAGACGTACTTGGTGCTCGGCGACAGGAAGCGCCCGCGGAACGGGACCATCCGCCACGTCTGGCTCCGCCGAGGCCGGGGGGACGGACGCCCGCCGTGTGGCGAGTCGTCGATGGTCTCGTCCGTCGAGCGTTTACGGGGCAGGCGGCGTTTCCGAGACACGGAGTCAAAGCGTCGTGGCCATCCTAGACGCTCGAGACTCACAACCGGTCCCTACTCGACCCGTACGATCACGGCCGACCGCACGACCTCGCCCGCTCTCAGCCGGACCACGTAGGCACCCGGCACCCACGCCGCGCCCTCGAGGGCGACCGCGTGCTCGCCCTCTCCGAACGAGCCCTCGACCTCGAGGACCGACCGGCCCAGCACGTCGAACACTTCGAGCCGGACGTCGGAGGCGGCCTCGAGGACGAACCGCAGGTTGGTGGCGCCGCGGAAGGGGTTCGGCGCGGACGGAAGCAGGCGGGTCCGAAGAGGCTCGCCGCAGCCGTCGCAGATGACCGGTCGGTTGAGGTCGAACCGGGCCAGGACCGGCGCGTGATCCGAGGTCGTGCGGGTGTAGATCCCGACCTCCGTCAGCACCTCGTCGTAGCGGGCCACCTCGGCGAGCCGGACGGGGAAGTTGGCCGTGTACACGACGTGGTCGATCGTCGAGCCCCCCGAGCACGTCGTGCTGCTGCCGCAGAACGTGCCAATGCCGGCGTCCTCAAGGGCGAGCGAAGCCGAGACGTAATCGGCGTCCGCGACGATCGGCGCGTAGGGAGACTGCGACTCGCTCTGGCGGATGCTCCCGGTCAGCAGGTCGTTGAAGTCGCCGAGCAGGACCACGGACTCGCCCCGAGCGATCCGGTCGTCGATGTACTCTTTGAGGCGCTCGGCGCCACGCGTACGGTTGGTGTAGTCGCGCTGACTCGTGCCGGCGTCGGCGTGGAGCGCGATAAAGCGGACCGTCCGGCTTTCGCCCTCGACCGTGACGCGCGCTTGAAGCTCGAAGGGCGCTCGACCGGCAAAGTTGGCCGTCGACAGGATCGTCCGCGAGCCGATCACGGAGACCACCGACGGGTCGTAGATGAACCCGAGCCGGAGTTGGAAGCTGCCGCTGGTCTCCGGCCCCAACCGGCCGGTGTATCCGTCGTCCTGGAGTTGGCTGATGAGCTCCTGCCACGCGTCCTGCGACCCGATCTCCTGCACGGCCCACAGGTCAATCTCGGACTGTGACACGACGGCCTCGACGTTGCTCAGCTGGAGCGCTTCGTCGGTCGGGCCGAACCCCGCGTCGGCGTTTCCGAAGTGCTCGATGTTCCAGGTCGCGACGTCGAACGTGGCGTCCGCACCACGCGGCGTAACGGTCTGTGCCGATGCCACCGAGACGAGTAGAGAGAGAGCGGCGAAGGCGGGGAAGCGAACGAACATCGAGGCAGCGGGTGGGACATCGAAGGTACCCGGCCTGCCGGGCGGTCTCGGGGCGAATAGATTGGGGCGTCCCCCCGGCCTATGTCCATTATCTCCGTCGTCGGCTCGCCCGACCTCGACGCGCGCCTGCCTGCCTTCGCCGACCTCGAGGCGCCGGCCGTCGTCATCGGCGGAGCGATCTCGGAGCGCGTCGGTCACGCCGCGCGAGCCGTCCGGGACGGCGTGAGGCCGATGATTCTGTGGCCGCCCGCGGGGTCCGCCCTCGAGGCCGAGGACTTGGTGGCGCACGCAGACGAGGCC
>NZ_JBARYR010000031.1:0-11187 GCF_049648075.1 Rubrivirga sp.
GGGCGAGCGCCCGGGCGATGGCCACGCGCTGCTGCTCGCCCCCCGAGAGTCGGTCCGGGAACGCGCCCGCCCGGTCCTCGAGCCCGACCTCCCGCAACAGCTCCGCCGCCCTCGAGGCCGCCGAGTCCGCCCCGTCGAGGTCGAGCAGGAAGCGGACGTTCTCGGCGACGGTCAGCGTCGGGACCAGGTTGTAGAACTGGAAGACGAAGCCGACGTGGCGACGCCGGAACAGCGTCCGGTCGCGCTCGGACAGCCCACCGATCTCGACGCCGTCGACCGTGACCGTCCCGGCGTCGGGGCTGTCGATCCCGGAGATCAGGTTGAGCAGCGTGCTCTTGCCGGCGCCGGACCGGCCCAAGAGCGCCCCGATCGCGCCGCGCCTCATCTGCAGCCCAAGCCCCTGCAGCACATCGCGCCACGCCTCGCCCTCGCGGTAGCGCTTACCGACGCCCTCGAGGTCGAGAACGAGGTCGCCGTTGGCTGCGCCGGCCTTACGGCTCTCGAGGGCGGTCGGAGTGGAAGAGTCAGGCACGGCGTCCGAGGGGGAAGGCGCATCGGACGCCGGCGGACGTGCGCGGTTTTCAGCGCCGAGTGAAAGGTCCGTCGAGGACGCGACCGCGAGCGCCGTCGGTCTCGCTACCGCACCACCACCACACGGCTCGACGCGCTCCTCGCCCCGACCTCGAGTCGGACGACGTACACCCCAGCCGGCTGCCCCGACAGGTCCAGCGCGACCGCTCCGCCTCCAACGATCGGCACCGATCGAACGACGCGACCGAGCGCATCGAGGACGGACACCTCGGCGTCACGAGCGTCGCCAAGCGTAACCCACGCGGTCACCGCTCCACGCGACGGGTTCGGGCCGACCCGGACGTCGAGCCCTGGCGGCGACAGGTCGTCATCGACCGCGACGGGCCGAAGGTCGCCGTAGGACACACCACCTACGACAGCGCCCAGAAGTGTGGCCCGGATCGTATCACGGCGCACTGGATCGTAAGCCCTGTTCTCGCGATACGTTGCCACGAGTGATACCTGCCCGACGCCCTCCAATAGAGTCGACACGACGTCGGCATCCGTGGTATCGCCGGTGCAGTATGGCGCTGGGCCACAAGTGTGCTCAGAGAACGTTGCCTCTGCCACGCTCCCCTCGTACTCCCTATCGCCGATGACTACCGAAGAGTCTCCAAGCGACACAGTCCGGTAGATCAGCCCACGCCTGATAAATGGAAGTCCACTTGCCGCCATACACCGAGCGTTCACTACTGCCGACTCCTCCTCGTTGTACCGGAATGTGAAAAATAATGATTGATTGGATCGGGTGTACTCACACAAGGTCCTGTCGGTACGACCATCGTCGTGATATCGAGTTAGATCGAGAAAAACTGTATCTCGCTCAGCCGATGGCCGCACCTCTTGAACTCGCCATTCGACGTTTGCCGCCACTGTATCGGCAGGCGCGTACGTGGTTTTGGCAACCCCGTCTACGCGATAGATCCAATGGTCACCGATCGCAAATGGGAGAAGCTGCTCGCCGTCTTGAGCGGACGCGACGGGTGCCACCGACAGCGCGGTGACGACGAGAAAACCTAGGCGTCTGAACATGAGTCGTTGGTGGGAACTGACCCTGTCGTTCGAGCGCAAGGCCTCGCAGCATCCAGCGCTGTTGTGAATCGAGAATAGGCGCCTCGCAATCCGAACGGAGTGGTGTACCAAATGTATGTGTGCGAATATATAAAGCCGCACGAACCAGACAAGGCAGGCTGTCATGCCTCTATCGGCGCGAGCCTCCTTCCGTCAGCGTTGCGCCGGCAAGAACCCGGTCCCGTTACCTCGAGGCCGTGACTCATGGCTAGGTTTTGGCGTTCCACCGACCTCGACTCGATGCTTCGACTGACCGGCCTCCTGGCCGTCGCCCTGATCGCTGTTCCGGCCTTTGCCCAAGGCTCGTTCCCAGAGACGAACGACTCCCTCTTCGCGCCGCTCGACCTCCCGACGCCGAATCAGTACCGCAGCGCCGACGGCCGTCCCGGTCCGAGCTACTGGCAGCAGCGCAACGACTACGACATCGCGGTCGCCCTCGACCCGGCGACACACACCGTCTCGGGCACCGTCCGGCTGACGTACACCAACAACAGCCCGCACGACCTCGAGTACGTCTGGATGCACCTCGAGCAGAACCTGTTCGCGATGGACAGCCGCGGCGCGTTGCGAACGCCGCCCGACAGCCGGTGGCGCGGCTCGTTCCCCGCCGGCGGCTACCAGCTCGGCGACGTCACCGTCAACGGGGACCCGGTCACGCCCGTCGTCACGGACACGCGGATGCGGCTCGACTTGCCCGAGCTCCTCGAGTCCGGCGGCGACCGCATCGAGGTCGAGGTCGGGTACTCGTTCGTGATCCCGGAGTACGGCGCCGACCGGATGGGCCGGCTCGCGACCGAGCGCGGCGTCGTCTACGAGCTCGCGCAGTGGTACCCGCGTATCGCCGTCTACGACGACGTCAACGGCTGGAACACGATGCCGTACCTCGGACAGGGCGAGTTCTACCTCGGCTACGGCGACTTCGAGCTGGCGATCACCGTCCCGTCCTCGATGACGGTCGTCTCGACCGGCGAGCTGCTCAACCCGGACGAGGTCTACACCGACCAGCAGCTCGAGCGACTGGAGGCGGCGCGCCAGAGCGACGACCGCGTCTACATCATCCGTCCCGAGGAGGTCGGAACGCCAGCCTCGAAGCCGAGCCGTCTCATCCGGGCAGAAGATCTCGAAGGGCTCGCGTCAGGCTCACCTCAGTCCACCACGACGTGGCACTACCGCGCCGAGAACGTCCGAGACGTCGCCTGGGCGGCCTCAGAGGCGTTCATCCTCGATGCTGCCAACGCCGCCGTCGTCCTCGAGGACGGGAGCACCAACAACGTGTTGTCGATGGCGGCCTACCCGCACGAGGGCATCGGCACGCCGGACAACCCGGGCTGGGAGGAGGCGACGCGGTTCACGCGCGCGTCGATCCTGGCCAACTCGCACTGGTACCCGTACCCCTACCCCGTCGCGATCTCGGTCGCCGGCGTCGTGGGCGGCATGGAGTACCCGATGCTCCACTTCTCGGGCGTCAACGCGCGCTTTATGTCGCTCTTCGGCGTCATCGACCACGAGCTCGGCCACAACTGGTTTCCGATGATCGTCGGGAGCGACGAGCGGCGCTACGCCTGGATGGACGAGGGGTTCAACAGCTACCTCAACACGTTCGCCAACCGCGAGTTCTACGACCGCAACCCGGACCCGACCATCGCCGGCTACGGCCAGAGCGACTCGGCCCGCGTCATCCGGCTCACCGAAGGCCCCGCCGCCGCCGACTTCATGCGCCAGCCGTGGTCCGCCGACCAGCCGATCACGACCTACCCCGACCGGATCCGCCGCCCGGCCCTCGGTTGGCTCGCCTACCGCAAGCCGGCCAAGGGATTGATGATGCTGCGCGAGCAGATCGTAGGCCCGGAGCGGATGGACGCGGCGATCACGGGGTACATCGAGCGGTGGGCCTACAAGCACCCCCAGCCCGCCGACTTTTTCCGCACCGTCGAGGACGTGACCGGCGAAGACCTCGACTGGTTCTGGCGCGGCTGGTTCTACGGCACCGGCCGGTTCGACCAGGCGCTCGCCGCCCTCGAGGTCGCCGACGGGACGGCGACGGCGACGGTCGAGAACCGGGGGGAGGTGATCCTGCCGACGCAGGTCGAGTTTCGCTTCTCCGACGGCACGACCGAGGTCGCGAGTATCCCGGCCGAGGCCTACTTCTCGACGGACACCGTCGCAGCTAGAGTCGCCCTCGAGGGCCGGACCCTCGTCTCGGCCCGCCTCGACCCGAGCGGCGACTTGCCCGACGACGACCTCTCCAACAACATGCGCGACATGTAGCGTCCTCGAGGGCGCGCGTCGAGGTAGTGCGAATGGATCAGGCCGGCCGTGCGTCCTCGATGGATGTTGCGGCTAGCCCTTCTTGCTACCGATGATCCGCTTCTCGCTCGTGATCCTGCTCGTCCTATCAGGCTGCGACGCCCTGGGCGACTCCGACCCAGCCTGGACGGAGGCCGGCGCGGTCGCACTCTTCGACTACGAGCCCGGCCCCGACTCGCTCCGCGCTTTCGTGTTCGACGGGGTCGACGGCGAGCACCTCCGCCTACCTTCTCGGCCCCGCGGATTCGAGATGACCGTCGTCGCGTCACCGGATTGGCGGTGGACGGACCGGTACGTGTCTTGGAAGCAGGCCGGAGCGACAGGGGGCGCGTTCACCTCGTTCAGCACCGAGATCTCGCTCCCCCTCGAGGACGAAAACATTGAGGTCGTCGAGGTCGGGCTCGCCGTCGTCAAGAGCGTGGACTGCTCGGGCGGCTGGTTCAGCGGGTCGAGCGGCCGGCTCTCGTTCGTCCGCGTGCCGAACCAGTCCGGGACGGTCGAGGAGTTCGCCAACTGCCAGCGCTCCTACGACCTCGAGGGCCAGACGTACCCGGCGACGGGACCCGAGACCGTGACGGTCCCAGCGGGGACGTTTTCCGTCATCCGCGTCGAGCGTCCGGTTTACAGCGGCGGCAAGACGGTCGAGTTTTGGAGTTGGGAAGCCGGCTTGGTCCGCTTGGACGCCGTGAGCCCGGACGGCACGCTGCGCGGCCGGTTCGTCCGGTCCGCCGACTGAGCGTCCTCGAGGCCGAGCAGCCTCCTCGAAGACTCGGGTCATGACCGGGCGCACCGTTCCGTCCTCGAGGGCGCGTTCGCGGCGGCCCATCGGGTGCTCAGGTCAAAAGCGTGAGACCGAGTGGCGACCTCGAGGGCGGATGCGTACCGTTCGCGACGCGTCCCCACCCTCCTACGATGACTCGAAGCTCCCTCCTACTCGCGTCGGTCGTCGTCCTCGTCGGCTGCGACTCCGGGTCGGTCGTGGACGGGATCGCCCTCGAGGACGGCGCCTACGAAGACGTCGGGGTCCGACTGTTCGATGGCGACGACGTCTGGCGGGAGTTCGGCGGTGCGCGGTTCGTGTCTCGGACCTACCGCTTCGCCTCGGACGGGACGTTCAGGATCGACGTCATCACGGACATCGGCGGGGGCAACGGTCCTGCCTTCGGTCGCTATCGCCTGGAGAATGGAGGGCTCGTCCTCGAGGTCGACTCGTCGGACACGGTCGAGTACGACGCGGGAGATATCGAGGCCTATGACGCCGGGCGGACGGTCGGCCGCGGCTACAGGACGGACCTCGGTGGAGCCATGTTTGAAGGCCCCGGCCTCATCCTCACGACGAGGCTCGACCCGGCGCCACGCGAGTACGACCGTCAGGAGACGTTTTGGCGCGGTCCCCTGCCCTAGCGCTGGCCTCGAGGTCGGCTAGAACGCGCGGCGCGTGCGCCTCGAGAGCGCGAGGTAGCGGAACGCCCGGAGAACCAACCACACGCGGTCCACGCCCGTCTCGGCCAACTCGAGGACGGCGCGAACTGTCGGCTCGGCCTCCTCGGGAACGTCGCCGATGCGGAGCAAACCCATCGACCAGTCCGGGACCGCGCGGGCGCCGGCTTGGACGTCCAGCAGCGGCATGATACCGGCGTGCCGAGAGTCTCGGCGCACGCGTCCGTAGACGTGTTCGACGGCGTCGGGAGGTCCCTCGAGGACCTGCAGGAGCGAGTCGTCCGTGTACACGATCGCTCCGGTCACGCCGACGGTCTCGTTGCAAGCCCGGCTCGACCGCAGGATCTGCAAGACGTCACTGCGCGAGAGCCGCTGCGGCGTCGTGGAGCAGTAAGCGAGTTGGCGAAGCGGCGGGCCGGGCGTTCATCTGGGGTACGAGCCGGACGGGTATCGGGTCGGCCCCGAAGGCGCTAAAGCGACGTCCTCGAGACCTCCAAGGGAGACGGCGAAGGCAGTGCGTGAGCCGGTCGGCGCGGAAACGTCGGTGTTGTGGGTGAGCCCCCTCACCCCCAACGCCATGAGCACCCCCAAGCGCTTCGTCATCCGCCACCTTAGTGGCTCCAAGGCCAACCAGGTCGAGGAATTCCCCTTCGCCACCTTCGACGCCCTGACCGTCGGGCGCGGCGGCAGCACGGACGTCGTCTACGACGCCGACCACGACGAGTTGGTCAGCCGCGAGCACGTTAAGCTGACCAAAGACAGCGACGACGCCTACACGATCACCGACCTCGGGAGCCGCAACGGCACCTTCGTCAACAAGGTCCAGGTGGCCGGCTCGGCCTCGATCCGGCCCGGAGACACGGTCCAGCTCGGCCAGGACGGGCCGGAGTTTGTCTTCGACGCCGAGCCGCGTCCGGCACGCGAGACGGTCATCGCATCACCCCGCGCGAACAAAGCGACCACGCTGTCACCGTCGTTGGCGAGCGCGGCCTCCGCGGTCGACCGGGCGCCCGCCAAGCAAGGCGTCGGACGCGAGACCGTCGCGCGGATCGTGACGGAGAACCAGCGCGAGTCGCAGAAGAAGACGACCGGGATGGTCCTCGGGATCAGCGCCGGCGTGTTGGCGCTCGTCGCGGCCCTGTTCTTCTTCATGCGCCAGGACAACGACTCCCTCCGCAACGCGCAGAACGTGGCCCACGCTCGCGCCGACTCCGTCGAGGCCGCTGCTGCCGCCGCCGCCGCCGAAGCTGCCGCGAACCCGCCGGACATGACGCCGACGGAGATCACCGACGCCCACGGCGACGCCGTCGTCTACATCGAGGCCGCGTGGCGCTTGGTGGACGCGAGCTCGGACAAGCCGATCTACCACCGCTACGAGCGGACCGACCGCGGCAACATGGCCGTCTTCGTCCAGCTCCAGGACGGCAGCATCGAGCCGTTCATCGAGACGAACGATGCCGACGGCATCAACCAGCCGATCCGCAGCGCGGCGACGGGCTCGGGCTTCGTCATCAGCCCGGACGGGTTCATCCTGACCAACAAGCACGTCGTCTCGGGCTGGGACTACCCGTTCCAGTTCCCGCAGAGCGCGTTCCCGGCCATCGTGTATCCGGTGACCGCGCAGGGCGAGATCGACACGCGGAACCCGTCGGTGCTGCAGTCGCCGCAGCAGGTGGGCCAGTGGGTCCCGAGCCGGTCGGCGTTCTACGCGCAGCAGCAGACGGGAATCACCAACATGAGCCCGCTCAAGGGCATCCCAGACGTATCGGTCACGTTCCAGAACTCGGACATCCCGTTCGCAGCCGAGGTCGAGCGCGTCTCGCCCCGCGGCGACGCCGCCACGATCAAGATCGACGCTCAGGAGCCGCTCCACGCCGTCGAGCTCAACGACTCGTATGAGACCACGCGCCCCGGCGACCCGGTCGTGATCATGGGCTACCCCGGCATCTCGGGCGTCGACCTGTCGGTCGTCCAGAACACGGAGATGGGCAACGGCACTCGCGTCGCGACCATCGTGCCGCGCCCGACGGTGACGCCGGCCAACATCTCGACGATCCACCGGACGCGCCAGGGCCAGAACCCGAACGAGGCGGTCGTCTCGGCGAGCGGCTTCCCCGACGCCTACCAGCTCTCGACGAGCGAGACGGGCGGCGGCAACAGCGGCGGACCCGTCTTCGACGAGCGGGGCCGCGTGATCGGCATCTTCACCTACTCGGCCCAGATGGACGCCCGGGTGACGTACGCCATCCCGATCAAGTACGGCATGGAGCTGATGCGCGCGACGGGGACGCTCTAGGAGGGATACGAGGCGGAGGGATCGAGGAACGAGCAGACACTCGCCCCCGCCCTCCGACCTCGACGACCCGGCCTCGAGGACGACGACCCGGCCTCGAGGACGCCCCCCCTCATCCCTCCGTCCCCGATCCCTCCACCCCTCCGACACCGTGGACCTCCGCACCGGCACCCTACTCGGCGACTATCGCGTGAGCGCCCGCGTGGGCCGCGGCGGAATGGGGACGGTCTACCGCGCTCGCCACGACCGGATCGGGCGGACGGTCGCGCTCAAGGTGCTGCGCGACCCGGCGCTGGCACCGCGGTTCTTGAACGAGGCCCGCATCCAGGCCGGCTTGCGCCACCCCAACGTGGCGACCCTCTTCGACTACTTCGAGGCCGACGGCCACGCGTGCATCGCGATGGAGTTCGTCGAGGGCGAGACCTTCGCCGACCGCCTGGAGCGCGGCCCGGTCTCCGCCTTCGAGGCCGCCCGGCTGTTCCGGCCCGTCGTCGAGGCCGTGGCCTACCTCCACGACCACGGCGTGATCCACCGCGACCTCAAGAGCCACAACGTCAAGGTGACGCCCGCCGGACGCGTGGCGCTGCTGGACTTCGGGATCGCCAAGGACCTCGATGCCCGAGGCCTGACGACCGGCGGCGCGGTGCCGGGTACGCCCGAGTACCTGTCGCCGGAGCAAGTGAGGGGCAAAGCGCCCGACACACGCTCCGACGTCTGGGCGCTCGGCATCCTGTTCTACGAGCTCTTGACAGGCGACGTCCCGTTCCAGGCGGCTTCGACATTCTCCCTGTTCGAGCGGATCACGAGGGCCGACTACGCCCCGCCCTCGACGCGCGTCGCCGGTGTCCCCGCCTGGGCCGACGACGTGGTGCAGCAGTGCCTTCAGCCCGAACCCGGCCATCGCTTCCCCAACGCGAGAGCCGTTCTGCACGCACTTCCCGCCCTCGAGGGCGCGCCGGTCCCCGCGTCGATCTCGGCCCCGCCCTCGAGAGCCGATCTGTCGGCGAAGCCAACGCGCTCGCCGTCTCTCGACTGGATCTCGCCGACGAACGCGGCGTGGGGCTTCGCAGGCGTCGCCGTCCTCGCGCTCGTTTTCGCCATCGCCACGTCTTTGCCCTCGAGGCCGGAGCAGACGGGGCCGTCCAACGGGACGATCGTCCTCGAGGACGCGCCTGCCGAGAGGGTGGCTCCACCCGGGTCGGTCGCCTCGGACGTCACGATCGACGCGCTCGGCGAGTCCGCCGAGGTCTGGATCGACGGCCGGCTCGTGGGCGAGACGCCCTACGCCCTCGCGAGCTGGATCGGCGAATCCGTCGAGGTCGAGCTGCGCCGTGGCGGCGCCCGCGTCCCCGTCGTTTTTCAGACGACCGCCGGCAAGCGCGCCTACACCATCACCCTCCCCTCTCGATAGCCATGTGGCCCTTCCGCCGCCGTCGCGCGACGCGTCTCTCCCCGTCCTCGCCCTCGAGGGCCGACACGCCCTCGAAGGCAGCTCTCGACCTCGATGTCGCCATTGTGTCTGACGTTGGCAACGTGCGCTCGCAGAATGAGGACCGCGGCCGCAGCGTCCGACCGGGCGACGCCGTGACACTCGCCTCGAAAGGGGTCTTGGTATTGGTCGCAGACGGGATGGGCGGGCACCAGGCCGGCGACGTCGCCAGCACGACCGCAGCCGACGTCGTCTCGTCACGCTACTACGCGTCGTCGAGGACGCCACAGCTCGCCCTCGAGGAAGCATTCGTGGAGGCGAACGCCCAGATCCATGCCGCGGCTTCGGAAGGCCGAGACGGCATGGGAACGACGTGCACGGCGCTCGTCCTTTGCGGCGGGGAGGTCGTGTGGGCGCACGTCGGGGACAGCCGTCTCTACCGGAGCCGTCGAGGACGGATCGAGCGTCTGACGACGGACCACTCGGTCGTGGCGGAGTTGGTGGCGGAGGGCGTGCTGACCGAGGACGAGGCGCGGCATCACGACCAGCGCAACGTCATCACGCGGGCGCTCGGCATCGCCGCGACGACGGAGGTGACGCTCGGTGGGCCTCAGCCCATCGAGGACGGGGACGTGTTCGTCCTGATGTCGGACGGGCTCTATGACTTGGTGACCGACCTCGAGATCGCGACGACGCTCGGGAGAGGATCGGCGTGGGATGCGGCGAGTGCATTGGTGGAGCAGGCCAAGGATCGGGGCGGTCACGACAACGTCACCGTCGCTGTCGTCCGGGTGGTTCCCCCCGCGCTCGCTCCGGCCCGGCCCACGGCTCCCGCCCCACCGCTGTCATGATCGGGCGCACCATCGGCGGGTACCGGATCGAGTCGCTGCTGGGGCAGGGCGGCATGGGTTCGGTGTACCGTGGCACCGACCTGATGCTCGACCGGCCGGTCGCGATCAAGGCGCTGCGCGCGGACGTCGCGGCCTCGAAGGAACACGTCGAGCGGTTTCGCCAGGAGGCCAAGACGCTGGCGCGGCTGCTCGACCCGCACATCGCGACGCTGTACGCCCTCTTGCGAGAGGGCGACGACTTGTACATGGTGATGGAGTTCGTCGAGGGCGAGACGTTCGAGGCTCTCCTGGCCCGCGAGCGCTGGCTCCCGGCCGACCGCGCCCTCGAGCTGTTCGACCAAGCGCTGAAAGGGATCGCGCACGCGCACCGACGCGGGATCGTCCACCGCGACGTCAAGCCGGCCAACTTTATGGTGATGCCGAGGGGCACCGTCAAGGTGATGGACTTCGGCATCGCGCGGCTCTTGGGATCGGCGCGGATGACCCAGACCCGCCATGCCATCGGCACGGCCGAGTACATGGCGCCGGAGCAGGTCCGCGCCCGCGAGGTGGATGCGCGGACAGACGTCTACGCGCTGGGCGTGTTGCTGTACGAGATGGTGACCGGCCGAGTCCCCTTCGAGGCCGAGAGCGCCTTCGAGGTCATGCAGGCGCACTTGCAGACGCCGACGCCGTCGCCGCGCCGGTTGGTGCGGGACCTACCGGACGGGATCGTCGAGGCCATTGTGCGGGCGATGGCGAAGGACCCGGCGGATCGGTTCGAGAGCGTGGCGGCGTTCCGCGCTGCGCTGCGGGGGCTAGGGGCACGAGGTGCGGGGCAAGGGCGCTCCGATGCGTCCTCGAGGGCGGACCAGACCTCGAGGGCGGACGAAGCACCACAGCAGGACGTGGCGCGTCGAGATCCTTCGACTCCGCTCCGCTCTGCTCAGGATGACGGAGTTGTAGGTACGCGGGTCGGGGCCACGGCATCTGGCGAGGAGAGCCGTTCCCCGAACGCCACCGCCACCGACAACGTCATCCCGAGCCTGTCGAGGGATCTCGACGCGCAACAGGCCGCCGCACAGCCCCGGAGCGACCTCGAGGACGAGGCTCCGACACCAGCGCCCGCCCCGCCCACTGTCGTCGCTCCCGCCGCCCTCGAGGACGGCCCACCGACACACATTGCGCCCTCGCGCGACCCAGCGACGACGCCGACCATCGAGGTCGCCCGCCGCGCTGCGCCGCCC
>NZ_JBARYR010000032.1:0-20909 GCF_049648075.1 Rubrivirga sp.
TCCTGCGCCGCCACGCCGGCCATCAGGTGAACGCCGAGCCCGACGGCTTCGGCCGCCAAGGCCAGGCCGAACGCCGCGGCGCCAGCGTCGAACTGCCGGTGAGCGTTCGGCCTCCCGCCACGAGCGAACGTCGACGATGCCAGGACGATGCCGAGCACGGGCGCCGTCGTCGCCCACTCCGGGTTGCGCCCTTTCAGCGCGTCCTCGATGATGGCGTACGCATCGTCCCCGTGCCGACCGATCAAGAACCGCCAGGGTTGCTCGTTGTAGCTCGACGGCGCCCACCGCGCCACTTCGAACACGCGTCGCAGGTCGCCGTCGGAGACCTCGGCCTCGAGGTCGAACGCGTAAGGACTGCGGCGCGAGCGGGCAAGGTAGAGCAGGACGTCGTAGTCGGTCACAGTCGAGGGGGGAGACGGCGCTCGTACGCCGCCCTCGACGTCGGCGATTCGTCCGCGATGCAGCGCCCTCGAGGACGACTACGCGTCCGCGCCGACCGCGTCTTGGAGGGCGTCGAGGCCGTCACGGTCCAGCAAGCGAATCAGCCCCCGGTGGATCTGGCCGACGAGTCCTGGCCCTTGGTACACCAATCCTGTGTACACCTGGAGCAGCGACGCCCCGGCCCGAACTCGTTCGTAAGCCTCCTCCGCCGAGTCGATCCCGCCGACCCCGACGATGGGCACGGTCCCGTCCGTCGTCCGGTAGAGGTGCCGCGTCAGCGCCTTCGACCGAGCCGCCAAGGGCCGGCCGCTCAGCCCGCCGTTCCCGATCCGCTCGATCTCGCTCGCCCCCGTGACCAGACCGTCGCGGTCCGACGCCGTGTTCGACGTGATGAACCCCCGGACGCCGTGCCCGAGCGCGATCTCGACCAACTCGTCCATCGCCCCCACGTCGATCCCAGCCGTCGCCGGCGGCGACCACTTGACCACGACCGGCGGCGCGCCCCCGGTGCCGACCTCGAGGGCGATCGCGTGGAGTAGTGCGTCGAGCGCGTCCGGCGTCTCGAACGTCTTGCCCTCGGCCGTATTCGGGCACGACACGTTGATGGCGAGGTAGTCCGCGTGCGGCGCCAACACGCGGACCGAGTGCCGGAAATCCTCAATACCGGCGTCGCCCAGGATGTCCGGGCTGTGCGTTTTGGCGACGTTCACTCCGACCACGAACCCAGGTGGCCTCGAGGTCGAGGCGAGCCGCTCGGCCACGGCGTCGGCGCCGTCGTTGTTCAGGCCCATCCGGTTGACGAGCGCGCCGTCGCTCGGGAGCCGGAACGCTCGAGGGCGTGCGTTGCCAACGGACGGAAGCGCACTCACCGATCCGACCTCCGCGAACCCGAACCCGAGCTCGGCCCAGAACCGGACCAGCTCGGCGTTCTTGTCGAACCCGGCCGCCAGCCCCAGCGGCGACCTGAACCTCCGCCCCCACACGGTCTGCGCGAGCCGAGGGTCGGCCCGTGCGTTCAGCCTCCGCGTCGCCCACCCGGCGCGCTGTCCCAGCCTGGCCGCGCGGACGCCCCAGCTGTGCGCGTCCTCCGCGTCGAGACGAAAGAGGAGGGGGCGGAGAAAGCGGTACATCGAGGGCGTCGGGAGTCAGCAAGAGACTACGCCGCCCGATCCGTCCTCGAGGACGAAGCATCCTCGAGGACAGATTCCCGGTTCCTACCAGCCCGGCGAGATGTTGAAGCCGAACACGCCCTGGCCCGGGTTGAGATCGCCGTCGTCGTCCCAGCGGGAGAACGGAAACGCGTAGTAAGGCTCCAAGATGAGGGCGCCCAACAGGTTGAACCGTGCCGAGACGCCCGCCGACAGGACCGGCTCTTGGTCCTCGATGTTGCGGCCGTACGTGAACGCCGGTGTGCCGTCCTGGCGCAAGCCCTGGAAGTACGGCGTCTCGCCCCAGGCGAAGCCCGCGTCCGCGAACAGGACCAGCTCCGTGGGCAGGTACGGGAACGAGATCAGGCCGAGCTGGGGGACGCCCAAGAGCGGGATCCGAGCCTCGACCGACGCGACGCCAATCTTGTTGCCGAAGAGGGACGAGAGGTAGTCGTCGAACTGGTCGTTGGTCTCCAGGTTGAACGTCCGGGCCGAGTAGCCGCGGATCAACTGCGGGTTGCCCAGGAACAGCGGCGTCAGACGGCCGGAGCTCGCGTCGTCGCCGTAGCGGCCGAAGTGGAGCGCGCGCGCGGCGAACGTGACCGGCGCCCGGCGCGGCAAGAACGGCGTGCGGACCATCTGGTAGTGCCGAGCGTCGACGGTCGCCGTCGCGAACGTGAGCGAGCCCGTCACGATGTCGCCGCCGATGCGGTAGCGCGTGCCCCGGATCGGAGAGACGAACCCGAAGATCGACGTGTCGCCCACGTAGGCGCCGCCGGCCTCGACCAAGTGCAGCGGGTCCGGGACGATCCCCTCGATCTCGCGGCGCTCTTGAACGAGCCCCCCGCTCCGGGCCACGACCGCGTCGAACTCGAGGTCGTACCCGAACCGGCGGTACCCGGCGTTGGCCTCGATCCGCTGGCTCTGGTTGAACGGGTACGACGTGAGACCCGAGGCCTGCGTGATCGTCGTCCGGTAGTAGTAGCGCGTCAGCTGGCCGAGATCGACCTCGTCCTCGGCCGGCGCCGGTGGCCGGTCGATGAACACCTGCAAGAACGGCGTGTGACCGACGATTCCGCCGTAGGTCAGTCGGTTGCCGCGGTTGAGGTAGAGGGCCTGTCCGCCGATGTCCTTGAACGTGCCGTTCGCCGCGACCGCGAGCCCGAGCACGTTGTCGCTCAGTTGGTCCGAGAACAGGAACGAGATCCCGCCATTGACCCCGAAGCCCGAGCTGAGGTACGGGTCCGTCCCCACGCCGACCGACGGCTGGCTGATGTAGTCGAGCGAGAGCCGCGAGTTGTAGCCGCGCGTCGGGAACTCCTCGGCCTCGGGCAGGCCGCCGGTCGCGTCCGCGATGTAGCCTTGGACCGTCGACCGCGTCAGGGCGTCGGCCGGGGGCAAGATGTCGGCGCCGGTCAGCTCGGCGCTCAGCGTCGTGACCGGCTCGCCGATGGCGTCTTGGGCGTCGGTCCGGTAGACGGTGTAGCGCTGGCCCTCGAAAACGGAGTACGCCAGGTTCCCCGTCTCGCCCGCGACCGAGAGCGCCGGCGACAGGTCCGAGATGCCCGAGACGCCCGTCGCCAGGTTCGTGACCTGGAACAGCTCGCCGCTCGCGAGCTCCAAGCGGTAGACGTTGTTGAACCCGTCGCGGTCCGAGATAAAGTAGACGGACTCGCCGTCGGGGCTCCACTCCGGGTTGATGTGCTTGCCGCGCGCAAAGAGCTCGAGCGTCTCGATCTCGCTCGTCGCGACGGTGTACATCGCGAGCTGCATCGGCGAGAACGTCATGCGCACGAAGTCCGTGTTGGTCCCGCGGTCGGTGACGAACGCGATCTGGGAGCCGTCGGGGCTCCACGACGGCTGCAGGTCCGCGAACCGGTCGTTCGTGATCTGCCGGACGGCGCCGTCCTCGAGGTCGACGATGTACAAGTCGGTGATGCCGCCGCGGACGCCCGCGAACGCGATCTGCGTGCCGTCCGGGCTCCACGACGGGTCCTTGATCGCGCCGATCCCCTCGACCGTGATCCGGCGCACGACGTCGCGTCGCTCGACGTCCAAGAGCGCGATCTCGTTGTCGCCGCCGGCGAACACGACGTAGGCAAACTGCTCGCCGTCCGGGCTCCACGTGCCGGCGCTCGCGATAAAGCGCAACGCGTCGAGGTGCGGGTCCGTCGAGGGCGACTCGAGCTTGGTGATGACCTCGCCGGTTTCGGCGTCGGCCAGGAAGAGGTCGATGCCGAACAGGTCGAGCTCACTGAGGTAGGCCACGTAGCGGCCGTCGGGCGAGAGCTGGGGCGCGATGTTGATCGAGCCGGTCTCTCGTTCTCGTGCGAGCAGTCGCGTCGCGTCGAGGGCGGGGAGCGAGTCGGGGTAGGCGAGGAATCGGGGACGGCGCGGACGCTCGCCTTCGGCGAGGGACTGGGCGCGCTCGATCCGCTCGGTGTTGATCTCGGCCAGCTCTTCCTCGGTGCGGGGTGGGGCGGGAACCGAGCGGCCAGCGGCGGCGGGCAGGAGCTGCTCGCGGAGCGCCGTCTCCCAGCGCCGTGAGAACTCGTCGGACGACAAACCCGTGACCGCGACGATGGCCGAGTCGAGCGGCATCTCGAGGGCGGTCCTGAACAGCTGGACGCCGGCCTCGTCGCCGTAGGTGCCGGCGGCGAAGGCCCAGAAGGGCTGGCCGTACTGGTACTCGTTGAACGCGCCCGTCCGCTGGAGCTCGGCGACGGTCGGGAAGTCGTCGCGCAAGAGGGCGTCGCGCATCCACATCGAGGTCAGCGCGTCCTCGCGACCGACGGAGTAGTACTCGGCCATGCCCTCGATGACGAACAGGGGCAGCCGGATAAACTGGGCAAAGCGGCCCGCCCGCTGCGACATGTCGTACTGGAACTGGTGGACCAGCTCGTGGCCCAGCACGTGGTCGGTCTCGGCGTACGTGCTCGCCATCGGGAGCACGACGCGCTGGCGCGCGCCCTCCGTGACGCCCTGCGTGCCCTCACCGATGTTGGCGATGTTGGTCTGGCGGAAGTCGGCGTCGTCGGCGTAGAGGATGATCGACTTGCGCTCGTCGAACTCGTGGTTCAGGATGCTCGACAGCCGGTCGTACCAGCGCTCGGCCATCCGCGCCACGTCGCGCGACGCTTGCTCCATGCCCTCGTAGTAGTAGAGGTCGAAGTGCTCGGTCTCCAAGACTCGGAACTGGAAGTCGTCGTAGCGGACCTTGTTGCGCCCGAAGTACTGGGCCTGGGCCTGGGGCGTGAGCGCCACGAGCGTGGCGGCGACGATGAGGGCCGAGAGGAACGAGCGCATGGGCGTGGGGGCGGGACGGTCTAGCCGAGCCGAGGGCGCGCGGCGTTACGGAGGGCACAGTGTTTCCCCCAAGGCAACGACGCTCGCAATGGCCTCCTGAGTCATCACAGGAGTGTGTCATCGTACCCCGAGAGACGGGGCGGGTTCTTCGGCGATCCCTGACAGGGCCGTCAGGCCGCCCTCGAGGCCGGATCCCGCTCGGCGCCGGGGGACGCGTGCCGAGGTCCGGCGAAGAACCCTCGTTTTGACACGAACCGACACGGCCCGGCGTTCGTACCCCGACCCGAACGGGGTCTCGCTTTTGCCCCACGTCCCCCACGTCTATGCCGACAGTCCTGGCTTCCACGGCCCGCGACGACGCCCGCCTCCGCTTCCGCATCTTCAGTGTGCTGGTGATCGGGGTGGTCGTGTTCTTGGGCGCGCGTCTGGTCCAGATGCAGATCGTGAACCAGGAGCAGTACGCGACCGAGGCCGACGGCAACGCGATCGAGACCAAGATCGTCCGGCCGGCGCGCGGCTACATCTTCGACCGGAACGGGATCCTGCTGGTCGACAACGAGACGACGGTCTCGGTCACCGTGACGCCGCGCTACTTCGACGAGGCGACGCTGCCGCTGGTGGCCGAACTCGCGAGCCGCGACCTCGAGGACGTCCAGGAGCGCTACGACGAGATCACGACGCGATCGCAGTACCAAGAGGACGTGCTGCTGGAGAACGTGCCGTTCTGGACGTTCGCGCGGTTGCAGGAAAATCAGTACCGCCTGCGGGGGATCAACTTCCGCGAGGACCAGCAGCGCCGCTACCACGGGCCGGCGCGCCTGACGCACGCGCTCGGGTTCGTCAACGAGATCAACGCCGACGAGCTCGACCGGATGCGCGAGCAGGGGTACCGCCTGGGCGACCGGATCGGTAAGAACGGCATCGAGGCCGCGTACGAGCCGGTCCTTCGAGGACGCGTCGGGCGCGAGTTCGTGCTCAAGAACGTCCACGGCATGGAGGTCGAGAGCTTCGAGGGCGGGGCCGAGGACGTCGACCCGCAGTCGGGCGTCGCGCTCACCCTGGCCGTCGACGCCAAGGTGCAGGCGTTGGCCGAGAGCCTGTTCGTGAACAAGCGTGGCGGCGCGGTCATGCTGGACGTCGAGACGGGCGGGATCATCTCGATGGTCTCGGCGCCGGACTTCGACCTGAGCATCTACGAGGACGGGTTCACCCAGGCCGAGGTCGACTACCTCTACCGCAACCCGGAGCAGCCCAGCTTTAACCGGGCCACCCAGACGTCGCAGATGCCACCGGGCTCGACGTGGAAGCCGTTCATGGCGATGGTCGCCTTGGAAGAGGGGATGATCGCGCCAGACACGGAGCTGTACTGCGCCGGCGGATACGTGCTCGGTCGTCTGTACCGCTGCCACGGTGGCTCGCACGGGCGGATCGCCGTCGAGGACGCGATTCGGGTCTCGTGCAACACCTTCTTTTTCCGGTTGATGAACGACACGTTCACCAACGAGCAGCACCCGAATGGCATCCGTATGGACCTCGACCTGTGGGGCCAGTGGGCCAACCGGTTCGGGTTTGGGCAGTACGCCCCGCTCGATATGCCGCTCTCGGACCAGAGCACGGGGCTGATCCCGGACTCGTCGTACTACGACCGGATCTACCCCGCGGGCTGGGGACCGGGCTACACGGTCAACCTGGGCATCGGGCAGGGCAACATGGGCGCGAACCCGTTGCAGTTGGCCCGCTACACGGCTGCGATCGCGAACGGCGGCACGATGGTCACGCCGAGCCTTGTGATGGCCCAGACGGACCCGGCCACGGGCGTCACGACGGAGCCCGCGCGTCGACGCGCGCAGCAGATGGACTTCGAGCCCCGCAACCTGGCCGTCGTGCAAGCGGGGATGCTCGGGGCCGTCGACGGCGCGGGCACAGCGCGGCGCGCTCGCATCGAGGCCGCCGAGGACTTCCCGAAAATCGCGATGGCGGGCAAGACCGGGACGGCCCAGAACCCGCGCGGCAAGGACCACTCGATCTTCATCGCTTACGCCCCGGCGGACAATCCCCAGGTGGCCGTCGGCGTCATGGTCGAGAACATCGGCTACGGCGGCACGACGGCCGCGCCGATCGCGAGCCTGATGATCGAGCAGTACCTCCGCGGCCGCATCGTGTCGCCGCAGCGGAACGCGCTCATCGAGTTCGTCCGCGGCCAGCGCTCGACGGGCCGGATCTAGTCTCGTCCTCGAGGACGGCGGATTTGTTTCGACCTCGAGGTCGACCCCCACACCTCTACCTCCCGATCTCGAATGCGTCCCTGGTACAAGAACCTCGACTGGATCTCGATCCTGCTCTGGGCGACCCTCGTCGGGATCGGCTTGGTGGCGATCTACAGCGCGACGCACGGGCCGGCACGGGAGTTCTTGCTCGAGTCGGTCCAGCAGAACTTCAACCGGCAGCTCCAGTGGTTCGGGATCTCGGCGGCGGTGCTGGTGACGATTCTGCTGTTCCCAGCGCGCGTGCTGGTCAAGCTGGCGCCGGTCGCGTACATCTTTTGTCTGGGGCTGCTCGGGGCCGCGTTGGTGTTCGGGCGGGAGGTGAACGGCGCCAAGAGCTGGCTCTACATCGGGCCGGTGGGCTTGCAGGTGGCCGAGATCGCGAAGGTGGGGACGGTGTTGGCGGTGACGGCGCTGTTGGCTCGGAAGGAGGCGCGTCGGGGGAGCATCCCACACCTGATCGGGGCGATCGTGCTGATCGTCATCCCGGCGGTGTTGGTCGTGATGCAGAACGACACGGGGACGGGCCTGGTCTTCCTGTCGCTGATCCCGGTGATGCTGTTCTGGAGCGGGGCGGTCCCGCTGCCGTGGATGGCGCTGGCCGGCGCGGCGGCGGCCTCGGTGTACCTGGTGATCGTGAACCCGGCGTTCGCGGCCATCTTCGTCGTCGCGGCGGCGATCGGGATGGTGGTCTGGACCCGGAGCAAGGGGATGGGATTCCTCATGCTGGTGGGCGTCGGGCTGATCGCGACGGCGTCGTGGTTCGGGCTCTTCAAGGTCTTGGAGCCGCACCAGATCGACCGTTTGGTCGCCTTCGACGACCCGGAGGCGTACCGCTTTGGGGCGGGCTTCCACGTGATCCAGGCCAAGGCCGCGATCGGCTCGGGCGGCTTCTTCGGCAAGGGGTTCACGAACGGGACCCAGACGCAGCTCGCCTACATCCCGGAGAACTCGACCGACTTCATCTTCTGCGTGATCGGGGAGGAGTTTGGGTTTCTCGGCACGATGGGGCTCTTGCTGGTCTTCGCGTTCCTCTTGATACGCCTGGGCTCTCTCGGCGTCCAGGCCGGGTTCGCGCTGCCCCGGCTGTTTATAGCCGGAGCGACGGGCATCTTCCTGGTCCACATCCTGATCAACGTCGGGATGACGGTCGGGCTGATGCCGGTGATCGGGATACCGTTGCCGTTTATCTCGTACGGCGGCTCGGCGCTGCTGGCGAACACGGCGCTGCTGGCGATCGCGCTCAACCTGCACGCCAAGCGGGACGCGTTCGCGGTCTACTCGTAGCTCGTCCTCGAGGACGTGTTCGGCCTCGAGGTCGCGGAGAGGATCCGCCCTCGAGGGTGCTAGCGGCGTGAGCGGACGAAGACGGTCCGCCGGCCCCGTGGGTCGACCAGGTGGAGCTCTCGGCCGTAGCGCGCGAGCTCGCCGGTCCCAGGTAGCTCGCGGAAGACGACGCGGCGGCCTGCCATCGCGCCCGAGAACGCGGCCGGCGCGCCTCGCCCTTGACGCGTGTCGGTCCCGCGCAGGATGACGTGGCCGGTCGGGTTGATGACCAGGACCGTCGTCAGCGTGCCCCGGGCCAAGTCCGCCGTGGCGCCGGGGTCGGTGGGGACCTCGACGGCGGTCCAACGGCCGACGACGGACTCGCCGTCGAGGACGACGTCGCGGTCGGTCGCGATCTGGGCGCCGGCCGCGGTCGAGAGCAGGAGCAGGAGCAGGAGGGAGGCGAAGCGCATCGCGGAGGACGTCGGTCGTCCTCGAGGGTACGAACGGGAGTGCCGGCCTGGCGCGCGTCGTCCTCGAGGTCGGCTTCCCGAAACCGTCTCGGCTGCCGTCGCGGCGGGCCGGTTAGCTTCGCGCACCTGCCCCTCTGACCATGGAAGAGACCCTCGCCGACGCCGTCCGCTCCGCCCTGGCGCGGCTCCCCGACCTGCCCGACGACTTCGACGCGTCCGCCCTCGAGGTCGAGTTCGAGACGCCAAAAGACCCCACGCACGGGGACCTGGCGACGAACGTGGCGCTCCAACTCGCCCGCCCATTGCGGCGCTCGCCGCGCGCGATCGCGGACGGGATCGCGGACCTTATCGAGGTCGACCCGGCGCAGGTCGAGGCCGTCGAGGTCGCGGGGCCGGGGTTCCTCAACATCCGGTTCGCGAGCGCGCACCTGTCCGCTGGGCTCGCCGGCATCTTGGAGGCCGGCGCCGACTATGGACGGACGGCGACGCACAGTGGCGAGCGGGCCATCGTCGAATACGTCTCGGCCAACCCGACGGGGCCTCTGACCGTGGGTCACGGGCGGAACGCGGTCTTGGGTGACACCATCGCCAACCTGCTGTCGTGGACCGGCTACGACGTCACGCGCGAGTACTACTTCAACGACGCCGGCCGCCAGATGCGGGTCCTAGGTCAGAGCGTGAGGGCGCGCTACCAGGCCCTCGTCGACCCGGCCACACCAACGAAGACCTTGGAGGACGGCTTGGAGGTGCCGGCGTCCTTCCCCGACGACGGCTACCGCGGCGACTACATCACGGACGTCGCCCGCGCCCTCGAGGCCGAGCACGGCGCGGCGCTCGTCGACCTCGAGGACGAGGCCCGGTTCACAGAGGCGGCCCGCGAGGCCGTGTTCACCGAGATCCTGGCGACGTTGGCGCGGCTGGGCGTGGTCATGGACTCGACGTTCAACGAGCGGACGCTGTACAAAGGCGATCCGGCGCCGGTCTGGGACGTCGTCGAGCGGCTCAAGCAGAAGGAACTCGCGTTCGAGACCGACGGCGCGACGTGGTTCAAGACCAGCGCCTTGGGCAAGACGGTCACGACGAAAGACGGCCACGAGCAGGGCAAGGACGTCGTGTTGGTCAAGTCGTCCGGCGAGCCGACGTACCGGCTGCCCGATATCGCGTATCACCTGGACAAGCTGTCCCGCGCCGACCTCGTCCTCGATGTGTTCGGCGCCGATCACATCGCGACCTACCCCGACGTCGTGCGTGGCGTCGAGGCACTGGGCGGCGACGCGGACGCCATCGACGTGGTCGTCTACCAGTTTGTGACGCTGGTGCGCGGCGGCGAACCGGTCAAGATGTCGACGCGCAAGGCGACGTACGAGACGTTGGACGATCTGATGGACGAGGTCACGCCCGACGTGACGCGGTTCTTTTTCCTGATGCGCGCGCCGGGCACGCACCTCGAGTTCGACCTCGACCTGGCCAAGGAGGCGAGCGACAAGAACCCCGTGTTCTACCTCCAGTACGCCCACGCTCGGATCGCGTCGATCGAACGAAAGGCGGCCGAGACCGGGCTCGAGGGCGACGCCGACCTTGGTCTGCTGACGCACCCGAGTGAGGAGGCGCTGGTCAAGACGCTTCTCCAGTTCCCGTCCGAGGTCGAGGCCGCGGCCCACGCCCGCGCCCCGCACCGGTTGGCGACGTTCCTTCGCGAGGTGGCCACGGCGTTCAGCGCGTTCTACCGCGACTGCCGTATCATCGGTGAGGTCGACGCGCTCGCGACCTCGAGGCTGCAACTCGCACACGCCTCGAGGACGGTGCTGAGCAACGGGCTCGCGATCCTGGGCATCGACGCGCCGGAGCAGATGTAGCCGCCCTCGAGGACGGGCCACCGCACAGGTGTCCGGCGGCCCCGCGGCCGCGAGCGGGACCGCATGGACCCCCAGCTTCGCGAGGACGCCTCGTACTCATCGCGCTTCGGGTTCGACCTCGAGGGCGGCTATCCCGTCGCATGACGCCCCCCGAGGGGCGCGCGGTTGTAGGCCGCCGTCAGCCCGATCACGAACGCCGTCGCCCCGACGCCCAGGGCCACGTTGACGTAGGCCGGTGCCACCAGCGCGAGCCGAAGGATCACCGTCGCGAGCGCGAAGCCGGCGTTGCGGAAGACCACCGCGTACGTGTCCGTGTACCGAAGCGAGACCAGCACGACCAGGACGTCCGCGAAGATGAGCGCCGTGAAAAAGGCGTCGAAGAACGGGTACGGGTCGTCCTGGGTTATCACGCGCCATGCGTCGTCGAGGCCGGCGACCACGAACGCGACCAGCAGGCCGAGCGCGATCGCCTTCTTGGCCGTCACGAACCGGTACTGCTCCGTCTCGGACGTCGTGATCCGGCGGTGACGCTGAAGCTGGCCGTACACGATCACGCCGACGAACACCACGAGGGCGCCGCCCGCGTCGGCGAGCGCGTGGAAGACGGGTTCCTGTGCGGTCGCCCACGTGATGGGCTCGGGCAGCTTGCCCAACTCCTTGAACGCCTCGCGCAACAGGATCAGCGAGAACAGCTCGAACTGAATTCCCACCGACGTCGCCACGGACCGCGCCAGCGCCAAGATCAGAGCGACGACCTCGACGATCAGGAGCGCCGTGAACGTCAGGCTGATCGCGGCGAAGTGGTTCGTCGCGACGATGTCATCGAGGACGGGCGGGAGCCAACCGCGACGCCCGGCCTCGATGACGAGGAGGGAGACCACGAACAGCAACACGAGCGCCGTCCCCGACGCTCTCCGAACCGTCTCCGTCTCCCACCAGTCGTCGACGGCGTCGAACACGCGGTTGACGAGGGTGAGCGAGCGGTCGAGCATTGCGGTGGCGGCGTGCCGAAAGAAACGGACGGCTCGGGCTCCGGTGTAACTCGCCAGGGTCAGCCTCCGTAGGGGACCCATCACGCACACTGAGGCTCGCCATGCCGACCACGATCCCACACACCGGCCCCTACGACTCCGACTTCGACGACCCGCTCTTCGACGTCGACCTCGACCACTACGAGCCGTCCGACGAGGAGTGCACGACGGGGATGTTCGCCCACCTCGCCGGGTTCGCCGGCCTCTTCTTCTCGTTCGCCCTCGCGAACGTGATCGGCCCGGCCATCATCTACTACGTCAAGCGAGACCAGTCCGCGTTCGTCGAAGACCAGGCGCGCGAGGCGATCAACTTCCAGATCACGACCATCCTGGCCGTCATCGCCTTTGTGATCCTGTCGTTCGTGGTCGTCGGCATCCCGCTGCTGCTCGCGACCGTGCTCCTGTCCCTCATCCTGCCGATCCGGGGCGCGATGGCGGCCCACCGCGGAGAGCGCTACCGCTACCCGTTCTCGATCCGGTTCCTCAAATAGCCCCGTCCTCGAGCCGCTAGGTCAGCGCAGACAAGCCGAACCTCGCCACGCGGTCGGGGGTTGGGGTTTTGCCCCGACTCTCGACCGCGTGCTCGTTTCCGACCTCCCCACTCCGGCCTTGCTGGTCGACCGCGCCCGGTTGACCGCCAACCTCGACGCGATGGCCGCCCGTGCCGAGGCGCAAGGCGTCGCACTCCGGCCCCACGTCAAGACGCACAAGTGCCCCGAGATCGCCCGGTTGCAGACGGAGCGCGGCGCCCAGGGCATCACGGTCGCGACCGTCCTCGAGGCCGAGGCCTTCGCCGACGCCGGGTTCGACGACATCCGCATGGCGACGCCGCCCGTCGGTCCGAAGAAGGCGGAGCGACTAGCGGCCCTCGCTGGACGGGGGGGGCGCATCTCGTTCACGACCGACTCCCTCGAGGGCGTCCGCCAGGCACAAGCGGCGTTCCTCGAGGCCGGTCAGTCCGCCGGCGTGCTCATCGAGGTCGACACCGGCTACGGGCGCTGCGGCGTCGACTGGGACGACCTCGATGCGCTGACGCTCGTCGCCGGCGCGATCAACGAGGCGTCCGCCCTCGAGCTGGTCGGACTGCTCTCCCACGGTGGCCACGCCTACACGACGGGCAGTGCGGACCAGACGAAAGACCAAGCTCGCCGCGAGGTGATGGACGCCGAGCGCGACCGCGTCCTCGAGGCCGCGACGCGTCTCGTCGAGGCCGGCCGCCTTCGCTCCGACCCCGAGCTGTCGGTCGGATCGACGCCGGGCGTGACGGTCTTTACAAATGCGGAGAGAGGGGGATTGACGATCACCGAGGTTCGTCCTGGTACCTACGTCTTTTTTGACGCGGGCCAGGTCTCGTTTGGAGCGGCCCGGCTCCAGGACTGCGCCCTGACGTGCATCGGCACGGTCGTCAGCCAGCGGCGGTTCGACGACGGGACCGAGCGGACCATCACCGACGCGGGCAAGAAGATCCTGACGGCGGACCGGCGCACGGGCTCCAAGACGTTCGGGACCGTGCTCTACAGCCCGCGGACGATGATCGCGCACCCGCACGCGATCGTCTCGGCGCTCAGCGAGGAGCACGGGTGGGTCGACACGCCGGGCGGCTCGATTTGGGACGTGGGCGACCCGGTCTTCGTGGTCCCCAACCACGCCTGCGTGGCCGTTGCGACCCGATCAACGCTCTACGTCGTCGACGGCGACGAGGTGATCGACACCTGGGACGTCGTCGGTCGATAGGATCGCCCTCGGGGGTGTCTGTCGCCGTTTGAGACGGCCTCGAGGGCGAGGCGTCGGTTCCGCTCCTGAGCGTGGGGCGCGGAACGTAGGCAGGGCGTTTCGGGCGGGTAAACAAGAGGTTGCGGAGTCTGGCACAGGGATCTCAATGGACGTGGACGAACGCTCTCGCCCCCATGTCCCAAGTCCTCTATTGCATCGCCGCCGTCATCGTGTTCGCCCTCTTTGGGTTGTCGCGGCACACGACGGAGGCGCACGACCGCCGCACCTTCGACACCCTCGAGGTCGAAACGGCTGCGCACGACGTTGCCCAGCGGTGGGCGGCCCGCGTCCGCAGCCACAGCTTCGACGAGGCCGACCGCCTGCGCGTCGAGATCCGCCGCGACCTCGGCGGCTTGACGCCGTCGGCCGACTTCGGCTTGGAGGGCGGGGAGATCTCGTTCGACGATGTCGACGACTTCGACGACGTGACTGCCCGGCGCGACACCGCGTGGGTCGGCCCGAACCGTGACCGCGCGCTCTTGTTCGACGTCGACATCGACGTCCGCTACGTCGCCCTCGACGGGGCGGGCGACGTCGTCCCGTCGGGCACGCCGACGCTGGCGAAGGAGGCGCGGATCGTCGTCCTCGAGGCCGACGCCTCGAGCGCGCTCCCGGTCCGCATCGAGGTCCCGATCCAGGTGACCGCCGCCGGCCAGTTCCTCCACGCCGCCCCCCGCCCATGATCGCCCAGCTCGACCACCTGACGGCCATCGTCGTCGGCGCCGTCCTCCTGCTCGCCCTGTTCGCTGTCCAGCAGCGGAGCACCACGGCGGCCGTCGAGGCCACGCTGACCCAAGCGGCCCGCGTCCACGCCGACGGCATCCTCGAGGTCGTCGCCGACGACGTGGAGAACGTGCTCACGCCGGCCCAGGCCCTGCTCGCTCCGGTCCGCTGCCCGATCCGCCTGACGTCGGACGGGGAGCGCACGACCGAGGCGTGCTTTACCGCCAACGTCCGCACCGACACGACGAACGCAGTGGGCGTCTCGCCCTTCGCGGCCGGCACGGTGCGCTACACCCTGACCCCGACCCGGCGGATGTGGCTCGGGTCCGACTCGGTCGATGTGTTCCGCCTGGACCGCACCACCGACCTCGGTCTCGGCACCGGTCCCCAGACCCAGTCGCTCGGCGACGTCGTCGACTTCGACCTCCTGTTCGTCGAGCGCGACGCCCGCGTCACCGAGGCCGCCATCGCGCTCGCAACGGCTGCCGATGTCCCGGCCTCGAGGTCGAGCGACCAGGTCTCGACGCGAGAAGCGCTCGTGCACGCCGCCGCGACCGTCCGCCCCGTCAACGCCACCACATCGCTTTAGCTCCACGGCCTCGAGGCCGACACACCGTAGAAAACAATGGGACGTCTCCTTCTCTTGCTGATCGCCGGTGCCGCCTTGGGCGGCTACGTCCTGACGTCGTCCTCGATGGACCGACGGGCGGCCGACGCCGGCGTCCAGACCGACACGCAGACGCGCTCGCTCGCTCGAGACGCGGCGGAGGCCGCGCACGCTGTCGTCGCGGGCGAACTGATCGACCCGGCGACCGACCGGTTCCGGACCGTGACCTCGTTCGCATCGGCGATGCCCCAACGGTTCGAGGCCGGCGGAGGCCGCGCCCGGATCGAGAACTACGTGTCTGACGGGCGGACGGCGACCGTCACCGTTGCCGCGCGCGTGGGCCAGAAGGCGCACCGGATCACGAGCACCTACGAGATCCGCCCGGCCGACTGGCCCGGCCCGTTCGTGGTCGAGTCCCCGTACCTCGTCGCGTTTAGCGACGACGACTCTGAAGTGACAGCGAGTGGTCCCTCCAGCGATCTGGCGCGAGGCGTGTACGTCGGCACCGGACGGTTCGACGAGTATCGGCTCGGCTCGGTCCTGAACCCTGCCGTGCGAGACAGCGCCCTCCAAGTCGGACTCGCGCCCGCCGAGGCGGCCCTTTTCGTCAAGAATGGTGAGGAGATGGCCGACGTCTACGGCGAGTTCAACACTCCACAGGCGAGGGATCTATGGGCCGCCGCCACACGGCGCCCCGACGTGAGTCGATCGGGAGGCTACCGTGTCAACGGCGTCGATCGGTACGGTAACTTTGGAGACCCTCTGAACCCTGATCCCAAGGTCGTCTACGTTTCTGGCGACCTCGACGTCCCGTACGGCTCGACCCTCGAGGGCAACGGCGTCCTCGCCGTCAGCGGCGACGTCCGGGTCAAGGGCCGACTGCGGTGGGAAGGACTGGTCCTGATCGTGCCGCCGAGCGAGAGCCAGCACGTCGAGGTCGACCTCGAAGGACAAGAGGCCACCATCCGAGGCTCCGTCATCGTCGACCAAGAGGCCCCACCACCGGGCGGCCACACGGACCTGACGGTCTTCCGCGACCTCGACCATGGCTGGTCGCACCCCGCTGGCGACGGCGGTCGCCCGGGCGGCAAGCCCGCAGCTCCAGCGGCCCACTCGGGTCCCGACGACGAGGAGTACCATTACCAGCACACGCACCGGATCGACCAGCCGCACAACCTGGGACACCGCCGGTTCGTGTTCGACGCCGTCGGGCCGCGGCAGCAGCGCTATACCCGCTTCCGCGAGACCATCCAGGCGCTTCTCGCTCGTCCCGAGTACAACGCTGGAACCGCCGTCGTCCTCGAGTTCAGCAATGCCGGGGCCGACGGTGCGGCGCTGTTCGAGCTGAACCTGACGGACCAGGCACCGAAGGTCGGGACGGTCCGCACGGGGTTCCTCGGGTTCGTCGGTGAGTCGTCGCACGTGACCGAGCCGTTCGACCTCGGCGACTTCGAGTCGCTCGTCGTCGACGTCAAGAGCCTGCGGATGCTCGAGCGGCTGAAAAACCGCGCCGTCTCGGACAGCCCGTTCTGCGACGAGGAGTGGCGGACGGCCCCGTTCGACGCGAACTGCCTGATCGAGAACCGCGTCGCGGCGCTCTCGCACCTGCGTGACCGCGACGGCGCTCTCACGATCCGCCTCGCTCTGGCTGACGGCAGTGCCGAGCCGTCGACGAAGGACCGCGCGCTCTACGAGGCGTCGCTCTACTGGCACACGAAGTCGCCAGGTCACTCGCAGTACCGACAGGAGGAGGAGGCCGATCGCGAGTGGCGTGAGGCCATCCAGCGCGGTGAGGCCGAGTACGGTTCGGAGCTCCACCTCGGGGCCAACGCCGCCGTCCACCTCGACTTGGGCCACGTCCACACCGCGATGACGCGCCTGGGTCTGGCCAACCTCATCGTCGCCCACGTCGGCTCGCGCGGGGAGGCCATCGAGTTCACGGACATGGAGAGGGCTGAGCCGTAGGCCAGCCTGCGTCCTCGAGGTCGCGCCCTTGACGGCGACCGCGAAGCGCCGAGGACCGTCCTCGAGAACGGACCTCCTACGTCGACGTGTTCGATCCTGGCTGCACAGTGAGGTGCTGGGCTACGCCCCGTATCTTCGGGTCAAGGAAATCGACCTCGAGGACGAATGGCTGGCCATAACAAGTGGTCCAAGATCAAGCGCAAGAAGGGAGCCACCGACGCCAAGCGGTCGAAGATCTGGGCTCGCATCACGCGCGACATCATGACCGCCGCCCGAGAGGGGGGAGGCTCGATCGACATGAACGCCCGCCTAGGCCTGGCCGTCGACCAGGCGAAGGCGGCCAACATGCCGAAGGACAACATCGAGCGCGCCATCAAGCGCGGGACCGGCGAGATCGAGGGCGCCGACTACGAGGAGGGCACCTACGAGGGCTACGGCCCCCACGGCATCGCCCTGTTTATCGACACCCTGACGGACAACACGAACCGGACCGTTGCGGACCTGCGGAGCCTGTTCTCTAAGGCCGGAGGCAACTTGGGTACGTCAGGCTCGGTCGCGTTTCTGTTCGAGCCCAAGGCGGTTTTTGAGATTCCAGCCGCACCGGAGGACGGACCCGCTCTTGAGGAAGACGACCTGTTCCTGATGGTCGCCGACGCCGGCGCCGAGGACCTCCGCCTCGAGGACGACACGTTCGTGGTCGAGGCGCCCGTCGAGGCCTTCGGCGACGTCCAGTCCGCGCTCGCGGACGCCGGTATCGAGCCGGCCGAGGCCGGCATCCAGCAGCTTCCCACCACGACGACCGTCCTCCCCGCCGACGACACGGCCAAGGTGCTGCGCCTGATCGACCAACTCGACGACCACCAGGACGTTCAGGCCGTCTACTCCACCCTCGAGGTCGACGACGCGACGGTCGCCGCACTGGAGGGATAGCGGGATGGGGAGCTGTGTGCCTCGTCTCTCCGTCCCTGAATCCCTCCGACCCTCAACCCCATGATCGTCCTCGGCCTCGACCCCGGTACCCGCACCGCCGGCTTCGGCGTCGTCGACGTCGAGCGCCGGACCGAGCGCGCCCTCGACTACGGGACCATCGAGATGGCCGACGACCTCGACCACTCGCTGCGGCTGATGAAGGTCGGCGAGCGCGTCTTGGAGTTGGCCGACGAGTACAAGCCGGACGCCATCGCCGTCGAGGTCCCGTTCATGGGCAAGAACGTCCAGTCGATGCGCAAGCTGGCCCGCGTCGAGGGCGTCGTGATGTACGTCGCGATGGCTCGGGAAATCCCGCTCGCGCAGTACGCCCCGGCCGAGATCAAGAAGGCGGTGACCGGCAAGGGGCGCGCGACGAAAGAGCAGGTCGAGTACTTCATCCGGGCCGCGTTGGGCGTGGCCGTCGACAAGCTGGACGCGAGCGACGCGTTGGCCGTGGCCCTGGCCCATGGCCGCCGAGGCATCGCGGGTCCGCCCGCCGCTAGCGCGTCGAAGGACTGGGCCGCCTTCATCAAGGCCAACCCGGGACGCGTGCGCTAGCCGTCCTCGAGGACGGCGACTTCTGCCTCGAGGACGACGCATCGAGGACGAGTCCCTTCCGACCTCGAGGGCGCTACCTCGAGGACCCGAGCCCTTTCTCTTCGTCCCGCACCCGGACGACGTCGGCAACTTCCGCTCGGTCCAGGGTCTGGTTCGACAGGTTGACCAGCAGGTCCGCGATCTGAGTCGCCTTCTGCGGCGCCTGGCTCCACTCGGGGTGCGCGTTCTCGATGAGGGACACCAGGATGCGGACGTAGGGGAAGCGCGCTTCCGGGCTCGGGAGATCGCCGGCGGCCTCGGCGAAGAGCTGGGCGTTGCGCCCGACCTGTCGGTCGAGGATGCGTCGGTCGGTCGTCATGAGGGGCGGTCCTGAGAGGGGCGGCCTGTATACTCCGGCCGTCCGACATCCGTTCGGACGACACCGATGCCTGCCGACACGCCCCCCGCCTACCCGAACCCGCGCCCGCCGTACCGGCTGGACTTGCTGCCCGTGGTGCCGCCGTTCTACCGGCGCGCGCGGGCGTCGGACGTGTCCCGAGGCGAGCTGGTCTACTACGGCCCCGCGCCCACCTTCTACGGCATCGGCGAAGTGCTCGGGCAGCAGGGCAACCACGTCATCGTCGACTTTCGAGGGACGGGCCAGCTCGGCGTCCACCAGGAGATCTTGGAGCCCCAGTACGTCCTGCCGATCCCGGACGACCGCGTCGGGTTGATCTAGGCCGTCGGGGCGGGTGTCACAAATGGGGAGGGAGTCCGTCTACGGGGTCAGCTCCTATCTGGTACCCCATGCGCTTCGCACTCGCCGCCGCCCTCCTGGTGGTCCCCGCTCTCGCCACTGCTCAGATCTCTGTCTCAGAGCACGACGCTCGTGCCGAGCGCATCATTCAATCGCTCGCACCATCCTTCTCGATGGAAGGGGATGCAGCCGCGTCCTCGAGTCTGGAAGACCTGATGGCGGAGACCGGCGTGCCCGGCGTCAGCATCGCGTTTTTTGATGACGGCGAGGTCGTGTGGACGCGAGCCGTCGGCATGGCCGATGTCGAGTCGGGCACGATGGTGACGCCCGAGACGCTTTTCCAGGCGGCCTCGATCAGCAAGCCCGTCGCCGCGACGGCGGCCCTCGATCTCGTCGAGGACGGCCTGTTCGACCTCGATGTGCCGATCAACGACTACCTCACGTCGTGGCAGCTGTCGGGATCTGACGTGGCCGAGCCGAGCGCGGTGACGCTGCGAGGACTTCTCACCCATACCGCCGGCCTCACGGTCCATGGCTTTCCGGGGTACGGGCCGGGCGAGACCGTGCCCACGACGGCCGGCGTCCTCGAGGGCGCGGGCAACACCGACGCCGTCGCCCTCGGGCAGGAGCCGAGGACGGCGTTTCGCTACTCCGGCGGCGGCTACACGGTCGCGCAACTCGCCCTCGAGAACGTGACCGGACGGCCGTTCCACGAGGTGATGACCGAGCGCGTGCTGGTGCCCCTTGGCATGGAGCACAGCACGTTCGCACAGCCGCTCTCGGAGTCGATGCGCGATATCGCCGCGACGGCATACGGCGGGGACGGCTCGGCCATCGACGGACGCTTCCACACGTACCCCGAAGGCGCCGCGGCCGGGCTCTGGACGACGCCGTCCGACCTCGCGCGGTGGGCCATCGCTCTTCAGGCGAACCGGGACACCCATCCCGTCCTCGAGGCCGCGACCATCGACGAGATGCTGACGCCGGACGCCGTCGGAGGGTACGGGCTCGGTCCCTCGATCCAGCATGAGGTTGGACTGTTCGGCCACGGCGGAGCCAACGCCGGCTTCCGTTGCCTCCTGTCCGCCCAACTCAACGGGGACCAGGGCGTCGTCGTCATGACGAACGGCGACAACGGCGGCGCGATCACGGAAGCCGTGTTGCTGACCGTCGCTCGCGAGTACGGGTGGACCGGGCCGGCGCGCGTCGTCAAGGCCGAGGCTCCGATGTCTCGAGACCTTCTGCTCCCATTCGAAGGGCGCTACCAAGAGGCACACCAGGCCGAGCTGACGGTCGGCGTCCGCATCGAGGGCGAGCGGTTGGTTTTCTTGCGCGAGTGGGACGGCGTCGAGGTCGTGCTGGCACCGGAGGCGCCGATGGCGTTTTTCGACGTGGACGACGGCACCGCGATCGTCTTCGAGGACGCTGACGGGAGCGCGTTCGGCGTCCAGGGACTCCGCTTCGTGCGGGTCGAGTAGCTACTCGTCCTCGAGGACGAGCGATCGGAATGCGCCTGCCGCTCTGCTAGGGTCTGTTTGATAGGGTGGCTCGGAGCAGCCGACGCATCATCGCCAGCTTGAGCACGCCGAGGTAGTGGACAGCCAGCTTGTCGAAGCGCGTCGCCAGCGCCCGGCACTCTTTGAGCCATCCCACGCACCGCTCGACTACGTTCCGTCGGCGGTATGCCTCCCGGTCGAAGGCCAGCGGACGCCCCGGCCGCGACGCCCGGCGCGCGGTCTGGTCGCGCCGCTCAGGGATCACGGCCCCGACCCGACGCTCGCGCAGCCACGCCC
>NZ_JBARYR010000033.1:0-17135 GCF_049648075.1 Rubrivirga sp.
TCCGTCGGGCCGTCCGGGCTCTCGGATCACCGGGCCGTCACCGCCGCGCTCACCCAAGCCGATTGACGCCCGGCGCGACGTTTTCATTGGGCCTGGCTCATGAACGTCTCCAGCGCCCATACGCTCCGCGTGTCGCCGAACACCTGTCCCGACCGCTCTCGGATCTCCGATCGCAGCGTCTCCCTCCGCGCCGTGTCCGTGCCCAGCGCGACCGCGAGGTCCACGTAGCCCGACAGCGACGTAGCGACGAGCTCGTCGAGGCCGAGTTGCCACAGGATCGCCGCCGTGTGCCGCCCGCGCATCAAGGGCCCCGGCCACGTCACCGGTGGCAGGCCGACACCGACGGCCTCGAACGTTGTCATGCCCCCCGACCACTGGGGCGTATCGAGATAGACGTCGGCGGCGGCGTTCAGGGACCGAAAACGCCGGGGGGACAGCCGCGGGACGAAGACGAGTTGCTGGTCAGGGTCGGCGCCCCCGGCCTCAAAAGCTCGTGCCAAGCGGCGGTACACCATCTCGGTGACGCGGTCGCTCGGGTGCTCGATAAAGGCGACAACCGATCCGGAGACGCGCGCCGCGATCTGAGCGTATACCCCGTCGTCGGCGGGGTGGAGCTTGAAGAGGGACTGCGAACACAAGTAGACGATGTCATCGTCTCGCAGGCCAAAGCCGGAGCGAGGCACGGGCTCTGCAGCGGGCGGTCGGGCGACACAGACGCCGATCCCAGGTAGGCGGACGAGACGCTCGGTGTAATGCACCTCGGCCCCGGGAGGCTCCATGAGCTCGCTGCTGAGGAACGCGTCGATCTCCCTCGAGCCCGTCGTCACCGGGTGGCCCCAACTGGCCGCCTGCAACGGGGCGAGGCGGAGGCTGGCGAGCGTCGTCATGAGCCCGCTCATGCCCACGCTGGGATACACGAGCACGTCGAGCGCGTCGCCTCGGATCATCTCGGCCGCACGCGCGGTGATGGCCGGTGCGTCTGGGCCGGTGCGTAGAATGCGGCTCTCATCGGCGCTCATGCGGACGATCCCGGTCTGCATGTCGCCCGCGCCCACGGTGTACAGCACCGCCTCCACCCGGTCGCGGTCACGCTCGGTGATCCACGACGAGAACAGCCTCCCGACGGTGTGTCCCCGGAGAAACGGGGAGACAAAACCGACCCGCAACCGGCGACCGGTACGCCCCGCGGCCACCGCGGCGCCGGGAGCCGCGGTGCGCGCAACGCGACCGACCAGGGCGCTGAATCGTTCTTGAAGCGCCCGATCATCGTGCGCTTGATATCCGAGGTAGAAGTTGTCCGTCAACAGCAAGCCGCCCCAACGGTCGAGGTCGCTGGGGTCAACGGTCCCCTCGAGTCTCTCGAGGCCCGCCTCGAACCGGCCTCGCGTCGCGTCGACGTCGTCCACGCCGTCGTAGACGATGGGGAGACCGAGCAGCGCCGTATGGTCGAGCCGTCCGTCGGCGCTCCCGGTTCGCCCAATTCGCGTGGCGACATGCTGCGCCTCTGCGGTCCGGTTCATCTTGATCAGCAGTCGGGGGACGGCCCGTCGCAGCACGACGTCACGAGGCCAGGCTCGTAGGCCCTCACGTGCGACTGTGAGCGCGCCGTCGTATGCGTGGCGGTGTTCAACCGCCGTAACGAGGTGGGCGTAGGCCTCCGCTGTCCCCTCGCCGCGTTCGATCGACCGGCGCAACAGGGCCTCTCCACGTGCAAAGTCGCCGGACCGGACGCGCGCGCAACCGCTGATGACGTCTGCCTTCACAGCGAGCCCGGCGTACCTCAAAGCCTCCGCTTGGAGGGCGCGGCCCGGCGGTCCCAGGGCGGCGTACACGTCGGCGGCACGCGCGGGGCGGCCCGAGGCGAGCAGAAGGTGCCCGAGAAGGCGCGTACGGCTCGGTAGGGCGTTGTTCGCCAGCACACCAGTAGCGGCCTCAATAGATCGTGGGACGGGTCCGTCCTTAGCAGGCCAAACCCGCGATAGGTAGACCGATCCTGGGCTCGCTCGCGCGAAAGTGTGGTGGACCCACGCCTCGTCTGGCGCCATCGCAAGAGCGGAGAGCAAGAGCGCCCGGACATCGTCCCACCGTTCCTGGTCAGCGAGCATCTCTATCAGCTCGCGTACCACGGCTACGTCCTTTGGTCGCGTCGCGACGACGTCTCGGTAGAGCGCTTCCGCGTCGGTGGTGCGCCCGGCGGAACGGAGCGCCCGTGCCGCTGTGACGAGGTGCCTCGTCGCGGCAAGCTCGGTGTCGGCTTGAGCGACGAGGGCTCTCAGAGCCGTTGCAGCAGCGAGCGGGTCCATGGCGTGTTGGAAGGGCGCATCTAACCTCCCAGATCACTGGGGAGCGGTGGTCGCAACGAGACGTTCCGAAATCCGGCGGACGGCGGTGTAAGCGGCGTACCTCAACTGGCCAACGAGGCCGTCTTGGACTAGGAGGGTCAGCTTGGCACGGTCGCGGAGCGGCCGCGTCGCTTCGTCCTCGCACCACGTGGTCCAGACATACTCGGCCAGGCGGCGAGCCCGAAGGTCCTGGCGCGCTTGGTCCAGCAACTCAGGTGGAAAACGACCGTCGGCTACGTCCTCGCTTACGAGCAGGGCGAGGAAGAGCGCACGCCGCACGCGATGGTTCGAGGCCTTCGCGAGCACGCCATCCCAATCGTCGACGAACTCGGCCACAGCCGCGATGTCCGCCGCTAGGCGCAGGCGGTCCCATTGGTCTTTCAGGGCGTTAACGCTTAAGGCCACGACGGTGTCGTCCCATGAGAGGGAGGGCACCTGGGTTCGCGAAACGGGGACCGGTCGTGCGCGTGAGAGGAGCGCGGCCACGTCCGGCGCGTACCCATAGCCGAACGGAGCGAGCCGCGTGTGGACATCGACGGTTGAGCCGAGGTCGCCCACCGTCCTACCGAAGGTGTACTCGCCATGGACGTGGAGGTACCCCCATTGCTGGAAGTCGCTCCGCTTTCGCTCCCTGAACCCCATGCTCAAGAGTACGTCCTCGACGCGACCAAAGTCCGCAGGCTCGATCAGGAGGTCGTTGTCGACGAAGGGGCGTCGCGACAGTCCCCCGTACGCTTGGGAGAGCGAGGGGCCCTTCAGGACGAGGTAGGAGACCCCAGCATGTTCGAGGGCGCTACCGATCTGCTCCATCTCAGACATCAGCAGGAGCGATAGCCGAGACGATACCCGGGCGTGGTTCAGGACGAAGCTCCGGACGTTGTCAGGAACGCCGGGGTGGTCTCGGAGGTGGGTGTGGAGAAGTGGAAGCGCCTTGTGGAACACGCCCAGACGGACTACCTCGTTCCAGTCTTCGACATTGGAGACGGCAGCGTTGAGGGCGCTCGCACGCTTGGCCGAGAGCTCGCTGCAGGCGGCGAGCTGGACGAGGCGGAATGCAGGCGGTACGAGCGGGGGCATCGATGAAAGATAGCTAGGAGGCCCGACGCCCTAGACCGCGGCTTCCGCGACGCGCGCCCGACGGGTCTGCTCGTCCCACGACCGTGCGTAGCGGCCACCTCGAGCGACGAGTTCGCGGTGTGACCCGGACTCGACGACGCGCCCCTGGTCAAGGACGTGGATGACGTCGGCCTGCATGGCGACGGTGAATCGGTGCGTGATGACGAGGGCCGTTCGGCCTTCGGCGAGCGTGCGCAGCCGCTCGAACCATTCCATCTCGGACCATGAGTCCATGGCGCTCGTCGGCTCATCGAGGGCGAGGATGGGGGACTGGCGGAGGTAGGCGCGTGCCAACGCGACGCGCTGCCACTGCCCACCGCTGAGCTCGCCGCTCTCGTAGAACATCTTGCCGAGCTTGGTCTCGAACCCGTTCGGCAGTCGCTCGAGAAACTCCCGCGCACCGGCCGCCTCCGCTGCGCGCCGCACATCAGTGTCGCTCGCGTCCATCTGAGCGTAGCGGATGTTGTCTGTCGCGGACGTCTGGTAGCGGACGGGGTCCTGGAACAGCACGGAGACGTGCTCCATGAGGTCGCGGTGGGCGAATCCTCGGGTGTCGAGGCCGTCGATCAGGATGCGGCCGGCATCGGGCTCGTAGAACCGGCAGAGCAGCTTGAGAAGGGTGCTTTTGCCGGCTCCATTTGAGCCCACGATGGCGGTGATCTTTCCGTTCGGAAGCCACAGGTTGAGCCCGGCTACCGACGGCTCCGCCGCGCCGGGGTAGGTGAATGAGACGTCCTCAAACGTGATTCCCTTGCGTAGGCTCGTCGGGAACGGCTCGGGAACGGCGGGGTCCGCTTGCGCCCGCTCGATGTCGAGGAAGGCGAACAAGTCCTCGAGGAAGAGCGTGTTGGCGTACATCTGACCGGCCCCTCCAACGAGCGATCGCATGAGCGCGAGCCCCTGGTTGAGCGCCCCGTAGAAAAGAGCGAGGTCGCCGAGCGTACCCGATCCGGTAAACGCGCGCTGGACCATCCACGCCATCGCCCCGCCGAGCGTGACGAGCCCGACGAGCGCCGCCCCGAACGTCGCGACGGACTGGGCGCGCAGCAGCCGGAGCCGCTCGCGACGGAGCTCGCGACGGACGCGCTGATAGGAAGCCGCCAACGTCTTTCCGATGCCAAATAACCGCACCTCGCCGGCGAACTCCGGATAGCTCAGCACGACGTCGAGGTAAGTCGTCCACCGCCGGCGTTGCATGGAGGACCGCCACCACTCCGTGTAGCGTTGGTTGTGTCGTGAGACGACCCAGAGCACGGGCAGCGTCCCTCCGAGGAGCGCGAGCGGGAGCCACCACGCGTACTGCACGGCCAGGAGCGTCGCGATCGAGCCAAAGCTGATGCCGTCGCGGACCAACGTGCCCACGTTCTGGAGTAGGCTCAACGCGCGAGAGCCCGCTTGCCCGTTCGAGTGCTGGAGCTTGTCCTGGTAGTCGCTCGACTCGTAGAAGGCGTAGTCGACGGCGATGGCCTTGGCGTGGATACGCTCCTTGATCCGGTCTTGGACGTTCTCGCCGTGGGCCACCTGGACATAGCCGACGAGCGACCCCAGCACACGCTGAGCAAGAAGGAGACCGACCATCACTGCCGCCCAGAACGCGACCGGCCCCACGTTGTCCGCTGAGAGCCCACCACCGATAGCGGCGTTCGCCGTGTCGACGACTTGCTTGGTCGTATAGACGATCCCGGCCGGGATCACGCCTTGCACAGTCAGGAGTGCGAACCAACCCATGGCGAGCCTGGGCGCGGCCTCCCACACCATGCGAATCGCGCGTCGCGCGTGAGCGGCGCGCATCTTGACCGCGTCGAGACGCGCGGTCACGTCGACCTGGCGATGTTGGACTCTACGAAGTCGCAGAGAGACGGAACGTGCTCCAGTCCGAACCGCCGTCGAAGGGCTTGGACCGGTGTGCGCTTGACCAGGTCGGCGCACTGGTTGAGGAGACTTGCCTTGAACGGGTCTGAGACAAGAAGCCGCTTTCCACGGGTGTGCCGAACGAGTTCGTGGACGGCCTGGAGCGGTGAGAGGTCGACGGACTCGTGGTCGTCGGCCAGGCGGGGGTCCAGGACCCAGATCCGGCTCAGCTCCGCTGGTGCCTTAGAGAACGCCGCTTGGTGGTCGACCCGCAGCTTGGGAGTTTGGGCGTGGGCCTGGCCTCGCCCCTCGCCCTCGTCGAGCCGCTCGGCGGCCTCGCGGGAGAGCCGCATCATGGGGTGGGTCGGGATCGCGGTCGGTGTGCGGTCCGTCCCGAGGTGATCCACGACTAGGAGGTCGTCCGTGAGCAGCCGCCACCCGCGTTTGATCAGGGTGGCCGCCAGCGTGGACTTTCCCCAGCCGGAGTCGCCGACGAACCCGATAGCCACTCCGTCTCGAGCGACGGCCGAGCCGTGGAGCACTAGGAGACCGCGCTGCCGGAGCACGACCGAGAAGAGCTCGCCGGTGATGACGGCGCTGGCGTACTTCGGATCGGCCGCGGGCGACACCTCGACGAGGAGGTCGCGGCCGTCCCGGATCGTGGCCGACAGGACACCGTCGGCACGGGCCCCCACGTGTTGAGCCCCGTCGTGTCCGGCCTCGACGGGGCCGGTGCGGACGACGACGTCGGGTGGGACTGTGGGCTCCGTCGCGACGAAACCTGCTAGGGCAAGATCCGAAGCGACCGTGAGGCCGAAAGCCGTGTAGGTGCGGACGGGCATAGGAGCGAGGCGGGCCGCGCGAGCCAAAGCAAACCCCGCGCCAGCCGAAGCTAGCGCGGGGCATGTTATCGGACCGACGGGTGGGCTCAGCCGCCGCAGAAGTCGGGATCCGTGTTGTTGTTCGGGTTGCTGTCGCAAGCATCGAACGAGCCGTTCGAGGCCGGGAGGGCCGGGAACTCGGAGAAGTCGGCCCGGCTGTCGGTGCCGAGCGCGGCGGTCAGCGTGGCGACGCCGCCGATCTCCTCGAGGAGCGGGGCCTGGTAAGTCTTTTTCATAGGATGTACGGGTGAGCCCGTGGGGAAGTAGAGCGGAGCCGTCAGAGGGCCTCAGGATCCGCGGATCAACGTGGACAGAACTGTCCGTGCGGGGTGGCCCGATTGGGGCGGAGCCCACAACAGCTGCGAGACGTTGGTCTCGCAGCCGCGTGCCGAGCGCCTCTCGGCAAGGTGTGCGTTACTCGCAGAAGTCGCCGGGGTTGTCGTTCGCCGTGTTCCCGTCGCAGACGTCGAACGAGCCGTTCGAGGCCGGGAGAGCCGGGAACTCGGAGAAGTCGGCCCGGCTGTCGGTGCCGAGCGCGGCGGTCAGCGTGGCGACGCCGCCGATCTCCTCGAGGAGCGGATGCTGATACGTTTTCTTCGTGGTGTGAGCCATAGGGCGGAGAGCGGCAGGTGAGAGCGGCAGGTGAGAGCCTGGTCCAGGAGCTTTCCAAGAGGACCTGGACGGGGTATAGTGTACGGCAACGGAACCGAATGGCAACTAAGCAAACAGATTGTTCAAGGTAGGAGGATTCCCTAATCCCCCTCTCCAACTAGTGTCTCAGTTTGAGACCGTAGAGCGTAACCCTTAAACATCAACACTGGAAGCGCTTCCTGTGCAGGCCCCGTCTACTGCTCCCTAGACGCCCCCGGCTCGGGGAGAGCGGTGACGCCCGAAACCAAAGGATCAGCGTAACGGCGGCCGCGACCCAGGCGACCTCCCAGCCGTCGAGCGCGTCGGAATCGCGTCGGCCCCGGTCCCATAGGGACTGTACGGCCTCGAGGTCGAGGTACGCGGCCGCCGCCCCAGGAGCGTCGAGCAAGGCCTGGACGCGGTCGGGGTCAGACCGGAAGATGAAGTTGTCCTGTTGTCGGCCGTGGTCCATCTTGTTCATCCGCCGCCGCACCACCGCCGGCAGTTCGTGTCCGACGGCGTCTCGCAGCACGGCCCGGCTCCACCCTCCGGCCAGTTTGGTTCTGCTGGGGAGTCCGAGGCAAAACTGAACTAGACGGACGTCCATGAAGGGGTGCCGGGCCTCGACGCCTGAGGCGGCCGGGTACAGGTCGAGCTTGTTGAGGCTCCCCTCGATACCCTCGGACCGCAGAGCGCGGCGCTGGGCCTGCTGGGCAGTGAACTCGCCGCGGCCCGCCGTTTGGGTGCGCAGTTGGTGTTTTGCGAGACGCCGGTAGAGGCCCGTACGCCGTACGAGGTCCGTACTGGCCGTCGGGGGGACGAGCGAACGGGCCGAGACGTCGGCGGCCCGACGCGCTCGGGCGCGGAGAGACGCCTGGGGGAGGGCGAAGAACCGCCAGTAGTGACTCAACTGAGTAAACAAGGGAGTCCCGTACTGGCGGTGGATGCCCAGCGACGCTCGGGCAAACGGCCCGACTGCTTTCTCTTCGGCCCACCACCGGAGGACAGGCGTGATGTGGGCACTCGCTAGTTGGGAGGCCTGAGTGTAGGGGTACTGCGACCTCGACCGGTCCTGGTCTTCGCGACACCGGGCGAACGCGAGGTCGGCTTCTCGTTTGACGCCGGCCCAGTCGCCCTCGAGGGCGAGCTCGGCGAGCCGCTCCCACCCGTGCCAGACGGCGGAGTCACCGTCCTGGCCGGTCAGCATCACGCGTACTCCATGACGGCTGAGCTCGCGCGCGGTCAGGTAGTTGCCGTAGCCGTTGCCTCGTGCCCGGAGGTCATCGAGCGACTGATAGATCTCGGTGTAGAGATCAACCAGCCGTTCCTTCTCTGGCTCGACGTAGTGAGGGATGGCAGCGCTACCGAGTTGGTCGAGGACGGCCTGCCCGAAGGGGCGCTCGTCGGCGGCCGGATCTGAATAGGCGAGCGAGACGGTATGGAGCGGCTCGCCCTCGAGGAGGCGAGCGGCCACGACAGTCACCGCCGATGAGTCGAGCCCCCCGCTTAGCTCGGAGCCGACGGGGAAGGCGCTACGGACTCGGCACCGAACGGCGTCCTCGAAGATCTCCGCGAACCGGTCCGCGGCTTGGCCTGGCGGTGGCGGATCGTCGGGCTCGAGCGTCCAGTAGCGTCGCTGTCGGGTGCCATCGAGGTCGGCGGTCAAGACGTGGGCGGCTGGGAGCCGGACAATGCCCCGGAAGCTGGTCCCGATCGGGTCGTACAGGCGAGCAGAGAGCGACTCGGCAATGCGGTCGTCATCGAGGACCGGGTCAACACCCTCGAGGGCGAACAGGGCCTTTGGCTCGCTCGCGACTGCGATAAGGTCAGAGCGGTCTACGGTGTAAAGCGGTCGGATCCCGAAGTGGTCCCGTACGCAGACGAGCTTTTGCTTCCAACCGTCCCACAGCGCGAACGCGAATGCACCCCGTAGGTGGTCTACACAGTCCTCGCCCCACCGTGCGTACGCCGCGAGGAGAAGCGAGCTGTCCGGGACGACGGCGTCCTCGAGGCCGAGAGCCTGCAGATCTGGCGCGAGCTGCGCAAGTAGGGTGTCGCGGTTGTCGAGACGTGCGTCGGACGTGAGTGCGAAGGGGCCAGCGACGAGCGGAAGCGTTTCGTCGAGCGACTCTGGCGTCGTTCTCAACATGGCATGCCCCATGCCTACCGGCCCACTGTCCCAGGAGCTCTGGTCGTCAGGCCCACGGCGCGACAGGCGGTGGGCCATCCGGCTCGCATCGCCAGCCGCGCTTCGCCGACCATCACGCCACAAAACGGCCGCGATTCCGCTCACAGGTTTAGCTCTGGATCTACACTTTGGGAAAGTGGAGCGAACGGGATGTAGCTGTCTCCTTGTGTCCGCCCGATGACGGTGGTTCCGTTGTGTTCGAGCCAGGCGTGCGCGCGGAATCCCCGCTGTCCCGTTCGCGCCGCGCCAAGGCGGAGGGTGGTGTCGACCCCGTGGCGCCGGAGCAACTTGCGAGCGACCAGTGCTTGGGTAAGGCAGGGCTTCTCGGGGAGGACGCGCCGAGCGACAGCCTCAACAGCCCAAAGGTCAATCTTCGCCTGACTCCAGTTTGGCGGACCTGAACGCACCGGGTCGCGCTCGAAAGCAGGAGCAACTCTGTTCCACGGACGCAGCGTTAGGACCGCGCGCGTCCAGAAAATCCAGGCCGCAGCCCTGGCCAAGGCGACCCATCGGGGTCCGGTGAGCGCTGTTGCCGTGCGGAAGGAAGATTGGCGAGCCACGCGCTCTACTGGGTGATGAGGATGCCCCGTCGCACGAGGTCCGAAACAAACCCAGCGATGTCACGGGCGAGGACGTGGCGGTCTACCTCAAACTCGGTGAGGAGCCTGTCGACCAGCTCGTCCGTCGTGACCGGGTCAGTAGCGAGAGTTATGATCCTCGTCGCGACGGCATTCAGGCCAAAGTAGGTCCCCGATGATGGGTCGAGAACGACCGCCTCGTCGCCGAGGTCAGCCAGGGTTAAGTCGGGGGAGGCCACGACCTTCGTGCTCGTCGAGACAATCATGGAATCAGTAGAGGCGACGCGTCAGTGGAGTTCAATGCTTCTCGCATCATAGAGAGAGAGGACCCGCGAGCCATGGCAGACCAACCTTGTGTCCCTAGAGTCACTTCTGAGGTGTTGGCGGTGGCACTTCAAAAGGCCTGTCAAGTTACGGCTGTATTGCGTTTGGGCCAGCGGAATACGCCTGGGAAGTGACCACAACGGACGGGGAAGATCACGGTATGGCTCTGGAGGATCTTGGGGGGCTGGCTGGTGGCGCCGGCCGGCGTGCCAGCGGTGAGGGGCGGGGCGGCCCTGCGTCTGATTGAGCAGGGGCCGGCGCGTCTGAATCGACGTTGACGTCGGGAGTGTTTGACCCGACCGTAGGAGGGAATGCGACCGGCTTGAGAGCAGGTGCAGCGTATGGAAGCCGGACATACCCGAGACGGATCAGCAAGCCGGTGGCAACGGCTGCGGCACATCCGAGAGCGATTAGGACGCCCATCCCTGTCGTCGAGTCCGCGAGAACAGCCAAGAGCCCAAACATGGCCGATATGGCGTACAGCACGGCGACGGCCTTCCGCGTAGACATCGCTCGGGACATGCGGTGATGGATGTGGTCATGGTCAGGGGCCATCATTGCTCTTCTGCTCGAGACTCGCCGGACCATCGAAAGCGACGTGTCGAGAAGAGGGAGCCCCAACGCCAACAGGGGCAGGGCAGGGGTTAAAATGGCTTCCTCGCGTATCGGCCCTGAGAGCGTGTAAACGGCGAGCGCATATCCGAGAAACAAGCTCCCCGAGTCCCCCATGAAGATGGAGGCGGGGTTGAAGTTGTGTACGAGGAATCCCGCGAGCGCCCCTACGAACACGAGAGCAACGAACACCAACGGCAGATCTCCTGCGAGCCCATAGGCCAGGGCCATGCTCGCAAACGCGATCGCGACCACGCCCGAGGCCAACCCATCGATCCCGTCAACCAAGTTGACCGCGTTCATGACTCCGACGACCCATAAGATGGTCAGAGGGATCGAATACAGTGCGTGGAGGAACACGTCCTCACCCACGAACGGGAGGACGGAGAGGTTAATGCGAAGGCCGGCATGCAGGAGCATGTAGGCGACGAAAACCTCGACGACGAGCTTCGTTTTGAAGTCCAATCCTCGTACGTCGTCGATCGCTCCCAGGACCATCACCAGGATGCCGCCGACCATGGCGATACCCGGAATGCCGAGAGGTCCCAACCCGAGGTGGGGGAGAGCCACCACGACGATCGCCGTCGCAGCAGCGACGCCAGCGAAGATGGCGATCCCTCCAGAAGACGGAGTCGGCGCCACGTGAAACTTGCGGTGCCCGTCGGGGTGATCCGTCCAGGCTCGCTTCAGCGCCACCCGGCGGACGAGGGGCGTCGCCAAGACGGTCACCCCGAAGGCCACGCCGACGGCGGCTGCAGCGAGAAGGAAGAGCGGTAGCATCCGGTCCGGGATGTGGCGAGACGTTGCTACTAACGGCTTCTGAGCAACAGAAGCACGACTGATACGACAGACGCCAAGCGGCTGGCAACATTCACGCCATCCGAAAACGTGAAGGGCTCGTCCTCGGGCTCGACGGCCTCGAAGACCACTTCCGTCTCGATCACGTCCCCGTCCTCGAGGGACGGGTGGCGGTCCCGGTTCGCGATCAGGCGTTCGGGTGAGGTCTCGAAAATGACGCTGGGGGAGCCGCTGACGTCCCGGAGGACGCGGATCGAGGCCGAGAGGATCGCGGTTGACGTCGAGTCGGACCGCGGGGTCCCGCCCGCTAGCGCGATCGCCTCGACAAGGCTCGTTCCCCGTTGGAGGCGGTAGATCCCGTTCTGGATCCCCTCGCCTAGGAACAGCACCTCGACGGTGGGGGCTCCCGGTTCGGCGAAGACGAAGTAGGCCGTGCCTCGAGCTACCGGCTCATCGATGACGGCCGAGCTGTCCTGCGCACTGGCCGCGACGGAGCACGCGAAGAGGGCCAAGCCGAGGAGGAATGAGCGAGACATCGCGTGGGGAGAGGGCAGGGCGGGGGTCAAACGGTCTGACGAGGCTTCGAGTCATGATCACGCTTCCCTCGAACCCTCTTCTTTGGCGCCTGCTTTCCGGTGTACGAGTACTTCGAGTAGGCTCCGTACCGAGAGTAATGGCCGTAGGTGTAGGCATATCCCTTGGCGTTGTCTAGGGTGAATCGGTTGAGGACGGCACCGGCGACCTGCGCTCCGACGTCGTCCAGGTGGCTGAGGGCCTGTTGGATGTCACCCACCTTCGAGGCCCCCGCGCTCACGACCAACACGGTGGCGTCAGCTTGGGCTGACAAGAGGACGGCGTCGGTAGCTACCAAGACTGGGGGCGTGTCGATCACGACGACATCCACCGCTTTGCTGAGTTCGGCGAGGAGGTCCCGGAAACCGGAGGAGCCAAGCACCTCGGCTGGGTTCGGGATGATCGCGCGCCCGTCGTCCGGGGAGTCGCTGGCGTCCTCGAGGGCGAGGGCTCCGGCGGGGATGACGAACAGGTCCTCCACGCCGGTGGCGAACGACTGGGAGAGGGTTTGTGGGAGTTCCGAGCTGTCCACACGCGCCTGGGAGAGTTGGAACAGTCCCGGATGAGACGGAGCACCAAACTGCTCGTGCGTACGGGGACGGCGGAGGTCCGCATCGATGAGGACCGTGGTCCTCCCTCCCTGAGCAAACGTGGTCGCGAGGTTCGCGGCCGTCGTCGACTTGCCCTCGCCGGGCGCTGCGCTCGTAACGAGGATCGTCTTGACGACCGTGTTGGGTCGGCTAAACTGGACCGCGGTTCTGAGGTGACGATACGTCTCGGACGCCGGCGAAAGCGGAGCATGGATGGTCACGAGGTCCGTGACGACATCGCGGCCGTTGACAGGAAGCGTCTCTGCCCCGCCGAGGACGTCCTCGAGAACGGGTCCCAGGTCAGGGATCGTCTCCAAGACGGGGACGCCGAGCGCGGCCACGTGCTCCGGCTTGTAGACCCTGTTGTCGAGCCGGTCGACGACGATCGCCAGCCCCATTCCCAGTCCCAGCCCAACCATGAGGCCGAGCCCGATCACACGTGTCCACCCCGGTCCTGTCGGCGCGCGCGGGACCGGCGCCTCGCGCAACACACGGGCGTACCCGGGCTCCGACTCTTCTTGGACACGGACTTGTTCGAGCTGAGACACCACGGTCGCGTACGTCGAGGACGCCGCCTCCCGGTCCTGAGACGCCCGCTCGAGCGAGATCGTCTGCGATGGAGCGCGTCCAAGCTCCGAGTTGACCTGTGCGATCCTGCTGTTGAGCTGAGAGATTCGCCCGGAGAGTCCGGACAGTGCGACCCGCTCTTGGGCAGCCTGGCCCTGAAGGTCGGCGACGTACGAGAGGGCTTCAGCGGGTGCGGCGATCCCGCCGGCGCTCATGACCTCCTCGACGTACTGAGCGGCGGCGGCCTCTTTCTCCCTCTCGAGGTTGGCGATTCGGGTCCGAATTGTTCGAGCCCGAGCCTCGTCGAAATCCTGACCAGCGGCTTCTCGCCGCTCGAACGTTTGGAGCTCGCCCTCGAGGCCGCTGATCTGCTCTTCGAGGGTGACGACGCGGCGGTCGGTCCCCGACGCCATGCGGTCGGCCAAGCGCGGCGTGATGTCGTTGAGCTGGGACTCGATCGAGGCGAGCCGGTTCTGCCGCATCTGGCGGTCGATCTGGGCCTCGCCGAGTTGGGTCCGGAGCGTCGAGAGCTGGCCCAGCAAGGCGCCACTGCCGAGCGTGGTGGAACCGGCCGAGGCCATGCGTCCTTCGACGGTCGCGTCCGCCGCCGCGACCTGCCCCCGAAGCCGCTCGGCCTGCTGCTCCAAGAACTCTCTTGATTCCGTGAGGTAGGTACGGCTCGCGATCTGGGTCTGCGTCACGTACTCCTCGGCATACGCGTTCGCGAGGGCGGCGGCGGCCTCGGGGTCTGTGCTAGAGGCGTTGATCCGGATCCCGCTCGACACATTGCGGTCGGCGAGCGAGAACGAGACGGCTCCGGGTGGGAGGCGGCCCTCGTCGTCGCCGAGGCGGTCAGCGACCCGCTCCCGGATCCCTCGGGACGCGTTCAGAACAAAGAGCTCGGTGTAGACCGACCGTTGGTCGCGCACGAATTCGTCCGGTGCGGAGGGACCTCGCGCGCTCGCGTTCGCCCGGCTAAGCTCGACGAGCACCAAGGACGACGTCGTGTAGGTCGGCGTCTGGGCGTACTGCGCCGCTCCAGAGAGGGCCAGGCCGAGCAGGGTCAGGGCCGCTATGATCCATCGGCGGCGGTAGAGGAGATCGAGGATCTCTTCGAGTTGTTTGTTGCCGCGTGTATGCCGTCGAGCAGACGCGGGCGTAGGTCCGTCGAGGGGCATGATTATAGTGGACGGATGCAGACTGACGATAAGGCGCGGGGACGCCGCCGACGTGTGAGATCAGGTTAAGTGCATCGACCTTGCCGAGTGTCAGTCTGGGCTGGACAGCAAGCGTCCGATGTAACGAGGGGCGTACACAGGACGCCTAGTGAAGAGACAGACGCCTGGGTCGGTCCTCTCAGCTTGAACGCCTCCGATTCTACACGGGGTCCAACACCCACGAGGAACGATCGCGGGACGGGGAGAATCGGCAGTGGCAGACGATCCGGAGTGGGTTGCCTCTCGGCCCACAATCGACCTCGTGGCGAACTCCTCCCTACGCCTGCTTGCCCTCGTGACGGACGCCTACGGTGGGCGCGGCGGAATCGCGGAGTTCAACCGCCAGACCCTCGGCGCCGTCGCCTCTCATCCCAGGATTGGCCGCATCGAGGTCGTCGCCCGACTGGCAGCGGAGCGTGTCGAAGGGATGCCAGAAGGGGTAGTGGTGGATGAGGCGTCGCTGCGAGGAGCTGGACCGTACGTCCGCTCTGCTCTTGGGAGCGGGTTCCGTGCAGACGGTGTGTTGTGCGGGCACCTTCACCTGATCCCACTGGCGGCGACCATCGCAGTGGCCCGCCGCATACCGCTGCTCCTGGTCCTCCACGGAATCGAAGCCTGGGAGCCACGGAGGGGAATCCGGAGTGCCGCGCTTGGGCTCGCGCTCCCCCGGGTGGACCATGTCGCGGCTGTGAGCACGACGACCCTCGAGCGGTTCTCGTCGTGGGCTCCCGTTCACCGTGCCCAACGGTCCGTGGTGCCGAACACGTTCGCTCCTGGCCCATTCTCGCCCGGTCCGGCACCCGAGGCGCTACGGAGGAAGTACGGTCTGGCTGGCCGAGCCGTTGTGTTGACGCTGGGCCGCCTGGCCGGCCTCGAGCGTCGGAAGGGGTTCGACGTCGTCCTCGAGGCGCTGCCGGAGATCGCGCGCAGGGTGCCGAACGTGGTCTATGTCATCGCCGGTGACGGACCGGACCGTGCGCGGCTGGAGGCGAAGGCCGCTCGGCTGGGTGTGGCCGACCGTGTCGTGTTCACGGGCTATGTCGACGAGGCGGACAAGCCCGGGATGTACCGTGTCGCGGACGCCTTCGCGATGCCCAGCCGGGGGGAGGGGTTCGGGATCGTCCTCCTCGAGGCCATGGCGAGCGGGGTTCCCGTCGTGGCTTCCATGGCAGACGGGTCGAGGGAGGCCGTCCTCGACGGGCGATTGGGTCCAACGGTCGACCCCGAAGACCTGGATGCCGTCGCAGATGCAGTTGTGAGCGCGCTGGCTCGTCCCAAACAGGTCCCCGACGGGCTCGACCACTTTTCGCACCACCGGTTCGTCGATCGATGACACGCCGTCATAGGCCAGCCCTTCGCGAGGTGAGTGGCGCCTCACCCGCTGTCCGAGTCGTCCTCGAGGACGGCCGCGCAGGGCTCCACGCCGTCCCGGAGCTGCTTGCGGTCCTCGAGATCTCGAGAGCCGACCGGTCTGCGGCGTTCGCCTCCGCTCCACAGCGCGTGAGAACCTCGGCCTCGAGGTCGGTTCGGTGACGTGGCGGGCGTGGTACACGCTGGTCGTATTGGTGAGCGGGCTCGTCCGCGGTGTGGCGCGGACGGCCCGGATGCCGCTCCCGATTCCTTGGTGACGAGCGTGCTTACCGGCACCCCCATCGTGGCCAGGCTGATCTCGCTCACGCACGACGTAGCGCGGTAGGTTGTGGATCCTCGCTCCGCGGCCTTCTTCTGATCGATTATGTGCGGAATTGCAGCCCACTTCGCGTACCGCAATAGGCCTCCCGGCCGAGATGGAGTCGTACGAGCGTGTGATCGGATGGCGACGCGCGGACCCGACGGGCGGGGGACGTGGACCAGCCCCTCCGGCACGACCCAGCTTGGGCACCGACGGCTGGCCATCATCGACCTGAGCACGGACGGCAACCAGCCGATGGAGCACGCGGACGCGGGCGTGACGGTCGTCTTCAACGGGGAGATCTACAACCACGCCGAGCTGCGGCGCGGTCTCGAGGCCCGGGGCCACCGGTTCCGGTCGTCCTCGGACACTGAGGTGCTGCTGCGGCTCTACGTCGAGCACGGGGCGGACTTCGCCGAGCGCCTCCGCGGCATGTTCGCGTTCGCGCTCTGGGACGAGCGCGCGGGCGGGCTCTTGCTCGGGCGCGACCCGTACGGGATCAAGCCGCTCTACGTGGCCGACGACGGCCGGTCGCTCCGAGCGGCCTCTCAAGTCCGGGCGCTCCTGGCGATGGGCGGCGTTGACACGTCGCCGGAGCCGGCCGGCCACGCAGGCTTCTTCCTGTGGGGCTCCGTCCCGGAGCCGTACACGCTCTACCGCGGCATCCGGGCGTTCCCGCCTGGACACACGCAGTGGGTCGGGCCGGACGGGGCGGAGCAACCGCGGCCGTTTGCGACCGTGCCCAGCCTCCTCCGCCACGCCGAGGAGAGCGGCGGCGTCGCCGAGCCGCGCCAGGCCGTCCGTGAGGCCCTCTTGGACACGGTCCGCGCGCACCTGGTCGCCGACGTCGAGGTCGGCGTGTTTCTATCGGCCGGCCGAGACTCGACGACGCTCGCGGCGCTCGCCACGGAAGCGGGCGGCCGGCTCCGGTCGGTGACGCTCGGGTTCGACGAGTACGCCGGGACTCCGAACGACGAGGTCCCTCTGGCCGAGGCCGCGGCCCGCCACTACCAGACCGACCACCGGACCGTGCGTGTGGGGCAACGCGAGTTCGCGGGGCTGGCCGGTCCGTTCTTCGAAGCCATGGACCAGCCCACGCTCGACGGGCTCAACACCTACCTCGTTAGCCGGGCGGCGGCCGAGACCGGGCTTAAGGTGGTGCTGTCCGGACTGGGAGGCGACGAGCTGTTCGGCGG
>NZ_JBARYR010000034.1:0-2777 GCF_049648075.1 Rubrivirga sp.
CGACTTGGATCTCGTGAGAGGCCGACGCCGCGTCGTCGCTAGCGGAGGCTTTGAACCCGCTCCCGCTCGTGGCGGAGAGGGCCCCGAACGGCGACTGCAACGGGTCGCTCAACCGCTCGAGGACGGAACGGGCGCGTCGGCGTCAGTCGTTCACGAGACGGACGGGACCTCGAGACTCACGCTGTCCAGCAAGGCGACCGGGTACGGCAACCGGCTTACGTTTTCTGATCCCGATGGGCTCCTCGCCGAGCTTCAGGTAAGCAGCACCGCTGTTCGATCTGGGACGGGCGGCGGCGCCGTTCGCGAGGTCGGGACGGGGCCCGATGATTCGGCTCTGAGCGCCGCGTTCACGCTCGACGGGCTCGAGATCTACCGGGACACCAACTCCGTTGACGACGCCCTCGATGGTGTTACCCTGACGCTTACGAAGGTGACAGACGCGCCGGAAGCTCTCGCGATAGGGCCAGATACGACCGCGACGCGCAAGGACATCGACGCGTTCGTCAAGGAGTACAATGCGCTCGTCACGTTCGTGGCAGACAAATCCCGAGTCGATCCTGATGCCGGTACGCGCGGCGTGTTCGCCAGCGACACGTCAGTGCGTGGACTCCGGACGGGTCTTCGTGGTGACTTGCTCTCCGGGGTTACCGGCGGCGAGTTCTCGCGGCTGGCTGACATTGGTATCGAGACCAACCGCGACGGGACGCTCACGGTCGCTGACTCTGCTGCGCTCAACGACGCCCTCGCAACCTCGTCTGCTGACGTCGCGAACTTGTTCACGGCCGACGATGGGATCGCGTCTCGGTTCGCGTCCCGGCTGGAGAGTCTGCTCGGGGCTAGTGGATCAATCGAGTCCAGAAAGGAAAGTGTCGACGCCCGTATCGAGAGCCTCAGCACGCAGATCGAGCGGTGGGACGCTCGTCTGCAAACCCGTGAGGACTCGCTCCGAGAGCAGTTTGCCAGGCTCCAGCAGCAGCTGGCACAGGCAGAGGGGCAGCAGGCCTCGATCCAATCCCTCTTTTTCTTCTAGCCATGGACCGACTTCACGCTAGCGTCCTCGAGGCCGGTGACCGTGCCGTGGCCGCCATCGAGGCCGGCGACCTTGATGCCGTCTCGGACGCGCTCGACGACCGACAGCGAGCCATCGAGGCCCTAGACGACGCTGGACTTGGCGCCCCATCGACCGAGGCGACGGCGCAAGCGCGTGAGCAGGCCGAGCGGCTGATGAAGGCCTTTCGCGATGGCCTCGAATCGCTCGGCAACGCCATTGCGACGGTGTCCGATGTTGCCCGCGCTGACGGTTTCTATCGCCAGTCTTCGGTAGAACGCTCGGTGCTGGATACGGCGCCGCGCTGATTTTTTTCGGTGAGCACTTAAGCTTCTCTCTCACCCCTCGATCAGGGGTACAAGGTTCACAGCCTTCCTTACCCTATGGCCATGAACGTCCGATCCTCTCTCGACTCCCTCGCTAAACCGGTCGCCAAAGTCGACTCGTCTACAAGCCGTGGGCCGAACCCCTCGAGGACGAGCAGTACACCGTCCGCGCCGGCAGGAACTGACGCTGACCGCGTCGAGCTCTCCGCCGCAGCGCTGGCTCAGCCGCTCGCTCCTCCGGCTGCCGACGCGGCTTCCGACCTCGAGATCGCGCGCACGGCGCTGCGGCTCGGCGCGGACCTGAGCGTCCGCGAGCTTCACGAGCTTCGTGAGAAGGTCCGAACGGGCCATTACGACCAGGCTGACGTCCTCGATCGCGTCGCCAACGCGGCCGCGCGCGACCTGGGCGTCGAATAACACGACTCGACCTCGAGGACGAACACCCCTCGAGGACGGCCGCGAGCCGCGCCGCACCGAGCCCGCTGGGGTCCGACCTCGAGGTCGAACCTTTTTTGTGTGGGATCTATAGGTCAAATGTGCGTGGACGGTGGCCGTCCCGCTTGATCGTTCCGGATCAGCGTCGTAGTGTTGGGGACGACCTAGACCGACGCGCGACTGCACCCAGGCTACCTCTTTCTCACCGCCTCCCTTTGCCATGCGGTTCCGTAGCCTCGCTCTTCTCGCCTTCGCCGTCTCGATCTCGGCCTGCGACTCCACCGTCGATGAGCTCGTGCCCTCGCCGTCGCCGGTCCTGCCGCTCGCTGTCGGAGCGGAGTGGACGTTACAGGAAGCCTACAGCGTTCGGTACGAGCGAGACGGCACCGTCGGAGACACCCTCCGTCGCGCTCGGGAGGACCGGTACACGGTTCGCGTGGAGCGCGACTCCACCATCGAGGGCGAGGCGTGGTACCGGATCGACGCTCCGCGCGGCTTCTACCACTGCGTCTTCGAGGACGGCGTGTGGCTCACGAACCGGAGCGACGGTTTGTACCGGTTTCGAGCGTCCGCTGCGGACGCCGAGCTCGTCTACGCGACCGGCCTCGAGGTCGGTGTCCCCTTTATCGACACGTTCGAAGTGCTGGCCGTCCTCGAGGACGAGTCCGCTGCGGGCCGCCACTACCTGCGCACGTGGCGCGGAGCTGACCAGGAGTGGGGTCGCGGGCCGATCTCCCCGTCCATTACGACGCGGGATCTGCTGTCATTGGAGCGTGGCCTGGTCGCCCTCGAGATCAGCTTCGTGCAGCAGGGAGCGACCGACAGCACGTTCATCCCGGCGGCCACCATCGGCTACGAGGTGGCCGAGACGGGTGCTGCGGCCTCGAGGTCAGACGCCGCCGCCGTTCGAGTCGATAACCTGCCCGGTCACCCACTCGGCGGCGTCGGTGCAGAGCCACGCGACTAGG
>NZ_JBARYR010000035.1:0-1997 GCF_049648075.1 Rubrivirga sp.
GGTCGACCAGGGACATTGGTTGTGCCCACGCCGGGGCGAGGGGAGCCAGGGCGGAGAAGGCGAGTGTGACCGCGAGGAGGTGTCGCATGGGTTGGCTAGGGGGTGTGCGTCCAAACTGCGACCGCGCCCCGGTCGTCCGCATTCACCCAGGTGAACAACCCCGGCCCCGAGCGACCATCCACCGTTCGTTCTCAGGGGATCAGTCCTTCCCCGCCAGCCGCGCGCGGATCCGGCTCAGCGACGGCGGGCGGACGCCGACGTACTCGGCGATCCTGTGCTGGGGCACACGCTGGAGGAGGGCTGGCTGCTCGCGTTCGAGCGCGAGGTACCGCTGCTCGGCCGAGTCGAGGTAGAACGACACGAGCCGTCGGTGAGCCTCGACGAACAGCCGCTCTGCGATGACGCGCCCGAGGCGGTCGCCCCACGGGAAGCGGTCGTAGGCCTCACGGACCGCCTCCCGTGGGAGCAGCCACAGCTCCGTCGGCTCGACGGCCTCGATCCGGAGGCGGGAGGGCTCGTCGGTGAGGAAGCTGCCGTAGTCGCTCACGAACTGGCTTTCGGTCGCGAAGTAGGTCGTCCGGTCGTCGCCGTCACGCCCAGCGATCACGCGGAGAACGCCCGACGCGACGAACCCGACGCTGCGGCAGACCTCCCCCTTGCGGACGTACGGCTCGCCCGCGCCGAAGCGAGACCGGACGAGGCGGCCGGTGAGCCAGTCCGCCTCGGCATCGGGGAGGTCCGAGCCCATAGCGGACTCGACGTAGGCTCTGACGGAGGTTCTTGGGTCGGGCATCGTAGGTCCAAGATCGACTCGCCTGCCCGCGAGCGACGGAAAGCTGGCTCGCGCCGTCGCTCCAGGGTCGGTGGGGCGACCGCGGTCACGTTCAGGGGGCCGTCGGTGTGGGTCGTGTACCCGACGCGGCTCTACGTCCCGGCCAAGGTCCGGGCGTTCGCCGCCTTCCTGCTCGACGCTCGCCGGCGGGCCACTGTGGGACGCCACCTGAGAGGGGTGAGTCGGCCCTCGTCGCCGACGCGCTCAGTTCCGAAGCGGGCGTATGATGACATTTTGCACGCATCCCGACGCTGTTGGCGAATTGCTGAACGGTAAGAAACGAGAGCGCCAGAGCTACCCGACACCGACGCCTCTAGCGCGCGATGGACCCGATTTGCGGGTCGCCCTGAATTCGCCAACAGCGTCTGGATACGTGCAAAATGTCATCACAGCGCTTCGGGCTCGCCCAACGCTGGGCTGATAGGCTGATCTCAAAGCGTTGAGCTCGCCGCCCTTCCTCCGCTGTCCGAGTACGTCCGCCTTCTGCGGTGACGAGCGACAAGTCGATGGACAGTGTCTAGGCCGTATCGCGTCACCTCCCGGAGGCCCCCTTTCGGGACAGGCTCGCTGCCGTGACGTCGAGTACGTGTCCCGAAGGTCCCCGGGGTAGGGTCAGTCTGGGTTTCCGAGCCAAGCGCCGTTGGGGAGACGAGAGGCGTCTTTGTCAAACGTCACCAGTCCTGTACCCTCGGCTCGGTACTGGACGGAGAGCAGGGAGTCGGCGAAGTCGGCCGCGTGGGCGTCGTAGAGCGCGACGGCCTCCCGCACGGCCGTCGCATCGAGGACGCGGAGGGTGCGGACGGAGAGGACGAGCCGGAGGGCCGCGACGATCTCGGGCTTAGGCACTTTGTAGACCTGGCGCAGAACCCAAACGAGCTCGCAGAGCGCGACCGGGTGGACGAGGCCGGGGGACTCGGGCGTGAGGACGTCCTCTATGAGCTCTGCGGCCGCAGCGTGCTGGTCAGGGTCGTCGGCCACGAGGTAGCGAACGAGCACGTTGGTATCGAGGCCGCGCCCCATGGGTGTCTCACTCACCTTCTGCCGAGCCCTTCGTCAAGTCGTTGAGCCGTTCGACCTCGTGGGCGGTGCCGTCCTCGAGGTCGTCGACGGTCGGTGCCGGCCCGTCGAGGGCGGAGGCCGAGAGCAACCCCCGGAGCGGGCGGGC
>NZ_JBARYR010000036.1:0-7570 GCF_049648075.1 Rubrivirga sp.
CTGGCCGAGCGGACCTCGGCGCGACGGCGCTCCGAGAGCTCGGGCTCGGCCCAGCGACAGCTCGGCGGCGGCGGCAACAGCTCCGTCGGCGGTTTCTTTGGCTTGGACGCGCAGGTCGGCGGCCAGCGCGCCTCCGACAGCCGGACCGTCCAGAGCGACCTGCTCACCGGCACCATCACCGCGCGCGTCGTCGAGGTCGACGCCGCCGGCAACCTGGTCATCGAGGGCGAGCGCCGCCTCAACGTCGACGGCGACGTCCACATGATGACCGTCAGCGGGATGGTCCGCCCGGCCGACGTAGAGCCCTCGAACACGGTGCTCTCCTACCAGATCGCGGGCGCGGACGTGGTCTACCAGCAGGAGCCGAGCGGTCCCAAGTTCCTCCAGGGCCGGTTCCTGACGCTCGTGGGGACCGCCGTCGTGTTGGTCGGCGCGGTGCTCTTGGGATCTGCCGCCGGCGGCGAATGACGATGCGACGCGCCATACTCAGTCTTCCCGTCTCTTTGTCCTCGAGGTCGCGTCCTCGAGGACGTCGCCTCGAGGTCGCGCCGCGTGATCTGTCGGGTCGCCCCAACGCAGAGACCAGGGTTATCGCGGCCTCGAGGCCACGCACTCCTGGCCTCGAGGCCGCACCCGCTCGCACACTTATGCGCCTTCTCCTCCTCGCCGTCACCTTCGCGGGCGCCGCTGTCGCCCAGCCCGCGGCCGACGGACTCGACCCGGTCCCCGGTCTCGACAACGCTCCTCCGCCCGCCCTCGGCCCGACGGCCAGCGCCAGACTCAAGGACATGGTGGTCCCGGCCGGCGCTGCGCCGACCCAACTGCTGGGCTACGGCATCGTCGTCGGCCTCGACCGGACGGGCGACCGCGCCCGAGGTCGAACCGGCGCGCCGTACACCGTTCAGAGCGTCGCCAACATGCTCCAGCGGTTCGGCATCGAGGTCGACGTCCAGACGCTGGGCACGCGCAACGCGGCGGCCGTGATGGTGACGGCCACGCTCGACCCGTTCGCCGGGCCGGGCTCGGCGGTTGACGTCACGGTCGCGTCTCTGGGCGACGCCCGTTCGCTCTCGGGAGGCATCCTGCTCCAGACGCCGCTTCAGAACATGGCGGCTGGCGGGACGGTCCACGCTGTCGCCCAAGGTCCGATTCTAACCGGGACGCTCCTCGCCTCCGCTGCCGGTACGTCCCAGCGAACCGGCCCAACCAATACCGGTCGCGTTCCATCTGGGGCGCTCGTCACGTTGGGCTCGGGCGCGACGATGACCGACGGCCCGCTCGACTTGATCCTGCGCGAGCCGGACTTTACCAACGCCGTCGGCATCGCGGACGTCGTCAACGAAGCGTTTCCTGGCTCCGCGACTGCCATGCACGCCGGCATGGTCCGCGTCGAGGTCCCGGCCGATGCCGGCGGTCCGGCCGCGCTGATGGCCGCCCTCGAGGGCCTCCGCCTCGAGGTCGACGCCCCGGCACGCGTCGTCGTCAACGAGCGGACCGGGACGGTCGTCGCCGGCGGCAACGTGGCCATCGGCGAGGTCATGATCACCTACGGCTCGCTCTCGATCTCGACGGCCGTCGACCCAGCCATCTCCCAACCTGGCGCCTTCTCCGACGGCGAGACGGTCGCGGGGCCTGTCGGGACCGTCGACATCGAGGAGGGCGCCGTCCGCTCCGTCGTGCTCCAGCCCAACACGTCCGTCGCCGAGCTGGCCGGCGCGCTCAACGAGCTCGGCCTCGACGCGCGAGACGTGATCTCCATCTTCCAGGCCATCGACCGCGCTGGCGCGCTGATGGGCGAGCTGGTGGTCCTCTAGACAGCACGCGACGATCCTCCCATGACCATCTCTCCCACGTCGTCCTCGAGGCCGACCGCTCCTACGCCGCCGCCCGACGATCCGATCGCGGCGGCCCGGCAGTTCGAGTCCGTCTTGGTGCGTCAGTTCGTCGAGGTCATGACCAAGGACCTCTTCAAGGCTCAGGACGAGGGCATGATGACCGGCCAATCCGACCTCCAGCGCGACACGCTCACCGACACGCTCACCGACCACTTGGTCGACGCCGGCACGTTCGGCATCGCCGACTTGCTCACCGCCCAGTGGGAGCGACAGGGCCGAGTGCCGTCCGACCTCGAGGAGCCGGCCTCGAGGACGGAGCTAACTGTCCCTGGATCCTCCTCGAGGGCAACAGAGCCAGGAATGACGCCCGAGGTCTCAGGGACGCCCCGGCGCGCGATCTCGATGGACGGCGCGCTCCGATTGTACCAGCCGGCTAAAGCTCCCGCTCAATCCATCGATCACATCCATGAATCCCCATGACCGACGCCACCATCGACGTGTTTGGACCCGAGAAGGACGCCCTTGCGACGCTCGCGCAGACCGCGCGAGATCAACTCGCCGCGTTGCGGTCCGGGTCCTCAGAGGCGTTCGAGGACGCCGCCGGCCGGACGCTGGACGTGGTCTCTGACCTCGACCACCGACGTCGCGCTCGCGAACGCCGCGTTTCGGCTCCAGACGCGCCCCAGCTAGGTCCTGAAGCGCGCGAGTCCCTCGAGGCCGCCGCCCTCGAGGCTCGTCAGGCCTGCGACGCCTTGGAGATCGCGCTGACGCACGCCGTCGCGCTCGGCCGTGACCTGATCGGGTCGTGGTACCAGATCTCCTCGCCCCCGACCGCCCAGGTCTACACCGCCCAGGGTGCCGTTGGCCCCGCCCGACGGACATGAGTCTCCAGAGCATCTACTCGACGGCACGTCGCTCGCTTCTGTCCAGCCAGGCCGGAATCAGTGCGACGGGCAACAACATCGCCAACTCCGAGACGCCAGGGTACACCCGGCGCTCAGCCAGCTCTCAGCTCGTATCTCCGACCCGAGGAGGTCTCCTAATTCCATCCGAGCGCCTGAGCGTCGGGGCCGGTACCGGACCTATCGAGTTCGGCCGCGTACGAAGCGACATCCTGGATACCGCCGTACGGTTTGGGCAGGCTGGGAGCGGCGGTGCCGGTGAGAGCTCGGGCCTGCTCGCAGCCGTTGAGTCCCAAATCGCGCCCGACGGTGGCGACGGATTTCTGGGCGCGATCGCCGGGTTCTACGACGCCTGGTCCGACGTTTCCGTCCAACCCGCCGACCTCGGCGCTCGGGACGCGTTGCTCGTCGCCGCTGACGGACTTTCGTACGCCCTCCGCGGCGCCGACGCTCGGCTCGAGTCGCTCGGCAATTCTGTCCAAAGTGATCTCCAGGCTACAGTCGGCCAAGTGAACGCACTCATGTCCGAGATGGCGGACCTCAACGTCGACATTCGCCGTGCGGGTGTCCAAGGAGCTGAGAACCTTGACGCACTCGACAGGCGCGACCTCATTATGGACGAGCTGTCGGGCCTCGCGCCGTTTTCATACAGGGCGCAAGCCGATGGGACCGTGACCGCGACCATCGACGGGATGATCGGCGTTCAAGGAGGTGAAGCCCGGGCATACCGGTTCGCCGCGCCTCCAGACGTAAGCCAGCCCTCCATCTTTCCCGAGGGGGCCTCGAGGCCGCTCCGCCTCGAGGCCTTAGAAGGCGGAGTCCTGGGGGCGCAGCTCGGAGTCCTGAATGACACGATTCCCGAGACGCGGGGCACTCTCGATGCGATCGCGGCCGAGATCGTAGCGACGGTCAACGCCGTCCATTCCACGGGCGTCGACCTCGATGGAGGAACCGGGAACGACTTTTTTGACCCGACGGGGCTGACAGCCGCCACGATCGGACGAAACGCGACTCTGAGCTCGCGCCAAATTGCGGCGGGGGCTGGTGGGACCGGCGATGGGAGCATTGCGGCAACCATTACGGATCTGGGAGACGGCGCCTACACGGCCGCAGTCGATGTACTCGTCGACGTCGGGCTACGGGTGAATCAAGCGTCGGCGGCTGCCGAAGCGAGCGCCGCGTACGTGGACCACGCGATGGCCCTGCGCGACGGCGTTTCGAAGGTGTCCATTGACGAGGAGATGGCCAACCTGATCCGCTTTCAGCAGACCTATGCTGCCTCGGCCCGTGTGATTCAGACGGCGAATCAGATGTTCGACACGCTCCTGGCGATGTAACCATGACCCGACCGCTTCAGTCCGCACTCACTCGCTCGGCGTCGTTCACATCGACTGAACGCCCCCTGGCGAAGGCTCGTCGAGCCCTCACGACGTCGCAGAACCAGCTTGCGACAGGCTACAAGATCGAGCGAGCCTCGGACGACCCGACAGGGTTCGCCCAGGCCAAGTTGCTCGGGCGCCGCCAGGACACGCTGGCCCGCTATGACAAGGTGATCGGCGCGTCCGAGCTGTGGGTAAACGAGACCGCGAACGAGCTTGGAGCGCTCGGTGAGATCTTTGCGACAGCCTCTGAGCTGGGTCTTTTGGCCGCGAATGGGATCTATAGCCCAGAGGACATCGCTGTTCAGATCGACGACTTGCGCGACGAAGCCGTCGTCCGCCTGAGGAGCAACGTCCAGGGGGAGTACCTCTTCGCCGGCAACGAAACCGATACGGCCCCGATTGACGAAGCCGGCGTTCCGCAGCTCGGCACCTTCACGGGCGCTCGCCAGCGTGAGATATCGCCGGGGCAGACGGTACAAATCAACGTCGTTGGCGCCCTCGAGGTCGACGGTGTGTCGGCGGTGCAGCGACTCGAGGACCTCGCCGTCGCCATCCGCGCCGAGGACAACCTGGCAATCAGGACCGCTGTGGGATTCATCCAAGATGGCGTCGATCACTACTCGCGTCTGGAGGGCCAGACCGGTAACACCGCGCGTCAGCTTGAGGGCGCTCGGGACGCCCTCGAGGCCGAGTCAATCATCGTAGGGGATCGGCGGGCTCAGATCGAGGAGATCGACTTGACCGAGGTGTTCGGCGACATCCAGCGGCGGCAGGTCGCCCTCGAGGCCGCGCTCCGCGCCACGGCGGACTCGGCGCAGCAGTCGCTGCTGAACTATCTGTAGGGTCTCGAGACCCTTAGGATACGAGGAGGGTCCTGGTCGTCGCGGGCGATCAGGAGACGCTGACTGGTCGCTCACACAGTGGGGAGGTCCGTCGTCTGCGGTCCGTGCGACCGTCTCTGAATGCGCTGTAGCGCCGTTTCCTTCGGAGAGCGAAGTGATCCCACCCTGGAGAAGAACACGGCGTCTAAGCCGCTAGTGGGTCGTGAGTGGAATGGCCCGTTTCCGAATCTGGCGATAGAAGCCGGAAAGACGCTGTTAGCCATCCCCGAGGTAAAGGGTCTCTCGGACGGCTCGAACAGTGGAGCACAGGCCGGACACCCCGGCAGCCAGAATCCAAACCTCCGCCCTCGGGCACGACTCCATGTCTTTCCGCATCAACACCAACACGCAGGCGGCGCTGTCGCTGTCCTCGCTCAACAGCACCTCGACCGAGATCGGGATGCGCCAGTACCGTCTGGCCACCGGCTCCAAGATCAACTCCGCCGGCGATGACTCGGCCGGGTTCACGATCTCGAACAAGCTGACGGCTAAGACGCGAGGCCAGGCCCAGGCGCTTAGCAACATCGCTGACACCAAGTCCATGCTCACCGTTGGTGAGGGCGCGCTCGGGACCACGATGGACATTCTCCAGACCATGAAGGAGAAGGCGGTTCAGGCTGCCAACGACACCCTCGGCACCGAGGAGCGCAGCGCGATCACGAACCAGCTCACGGCGCTCCGCGACGAGATCGAGGACATCCTGGGCGGTAGCGAGTTCAACGGTGTCAAGCTGTTCGACGGCGACGGCGCTACGACTCGCACGCTAGCCTTCCAAGTCGGCGACACCCAAAATGACACGCTCGGTGTGGACATCGACAAGCTCGATGCGACAGAGCTCGGCATCGGCGGCGGCGCTCCCGCTGCTCAGCTGGACTATGGTTCCAACTGGGGCAACGGAGGCGCGTTCGCCGTCGTCGAGTCCGCCGTGGGTACGTACGCCGGAGGGCCAGACGCCTTCAAGTTTGAAGTCACGGCCATCGATGGTACGTCGGGCTCTGAAGCCGTGACGTTCACGGTCACGGACCGGGCGGGCAACCAGCAGGATTACGTCTACGACGCGTCAAGCGGTGGTGCCGATGGCCTCGATACGTCGGGCGCTGGGCTGATCGAAGGGCTCACCGTCAACTTCGATGACGCGGCAGGTGCGGCTCTCAACGCCTCCGCAGCATCAAATGGATCCTTCCAGGTCGGTGACACATTCGACATCGATGTGACCTCCGGCTCGATCGACGTTTCCGATGCGTCCAACGCTCGAGCGACGATTGGAACCATCGACACTGCCATCTCCAAGGTCTCAGTGCAGGCCGCTGCCTTCGGCGACGTTCAGAACCGTCTCGACTTTAAGGCGCAGAACCTCGAGAACTCGAAGACGAACTACGAGGCGGCCAACAGCCGCATCGCGGACGCGGACTTTGCCAAGGAGCAGATGGAGATCGTCAAGCTCCAGATCCTCCAGCAGACGGGCTCGGCCATGTTCGCCCAGGCCAACGCCGCTGGCCAGTCGGTCCTCTCGTTTTTCTAGGACGGACCCCTGACCCGGGCAGAGCCTGAGACCTCGGGTTCTGGCAACGCGACCTGGGCTCTGTCCTACCGGCCCGCTGACGTACTGCGTCAGCGGGCCGGCGTCTTTTTCCGCTAGCCGGTAAAGGCCTGCCCGTTTTACTCGATCACAGAAGCGAAGGCAGACCCACCTGTCCGCTTTCCATTCTGGTCCACCTTTTGATCTATGTCCGCACCGAACGCCCTTCGCCAGTACCAGCAGCAAGCTGTGCTCTCTGCGTCTCCTGAGATTTTGATCGATAAGCTATACGGCATAGGTGTGTCCGCCGCTCACGCTGGCGACGCCTCGAGGACGCAGCGCGTGCTGGTCGAGCTGATGAGCGCCCTCGACCGTGAGCGCGGCGGCGAGATCGCGGAGCGCCTGTTGGGGCTCTACGAGTTCTCGATCCGCGCCGCCTCACGGGGCGACCTCGAGGTCGTCGCCGAGATATTGGAGGGCCTACGCGACGCCTGGCGCGATGCAATGCGTGCACCCGTTGCTATCGCTGCCTAATCATGTCTGCGAACCTCTCCCAGATCTTTAACTCCGGCTCGCTCTACGAGCAGCTGATCTCGCAAGTGATCGCCGTCGAGTCGCAGCCGAGGCTCAAGCTCCGCTCCGAGCAAACGGAGCAGAACGTCTTCAAGGCGGTTCTTGGCGATTATAGCAGCCGGGTCTCGTCTCTCAACACCGTCCTCGAGCGGTTGAGCGACCCGTTGCAGTCGCCGTTCGGGGCCCTCTCCGCCACGAGCGGGAGCGGGTTCAAAGCCTCCGCTAGCGACGACGCGGCGTCGGCCTCTCACGAGATCCAAGTCGCGCAACTCGCCCGTGCGGACACGCGCCTCTCCAGGCAGTACGCCTCCGATGCGACGACGCTAGGCGCCCTCTTTGTCGACTCTGGACAGCCGGACGGTGGCGCACCGGACACCATTGGGGAGCGCTCGTTCACGATCCAGATCGCTCAAAGCGACGGATCTTCCGTCGACCTCGAGGTCGCGTACGCGCCTCCCGACGGAGCTACGGACGACGA
>NZ_JBARYR010000037.1:0-2378 GCF_049648075.1 Rubrivirga sp.
CTTCGGGGTCGAGCGCGGAGGACGGTGGGTTCGGATTCGGCGGCGGTGGCGGCGACGGCTCCGACGGGAGCAGTGGCGGCGGCGGCGGCGGCTACGAGGGAGGATCCGGTGGAGGAGCCGCTTCGGAGACGCTCACGGGCGCCGGGGGCGCGTCGTTCGTGGCGAGCGGCGAAGACGGGTTCACCGGCCTCGAGGTCGTGCGTATCGACGGGAACGACGCCGCCAGCACACGCCGCGACGGCCGGGTCGTCCTGGCGCTGAACATCCCCGCCACGGTCGACGCAGACCTCGTCGTAGACACCGCCGCCGACGACCAACCGTACAGCTTCTCGACCTCGAGGGCGGACTGCACCGACGGCGTCTTGGACGGCGACTGCACGCTGCGCGAGGCCATCTTGGTCGCTAACGACAACCCCGGTGGCGAGGGCGGCGGCGACCTCGACACAATCGGGTTCGAGATCCTCGACACCTTCGGCGCTGTCAGCGGCGTCGCCACGATCTCGCCCTCGAGTGCACTACCCGCCCTCGAGGACGACGGGATCTCGATCGACGGGTACACCCAGCCGGGCTCGAGCCCGAACACCCTCGCGGTCGGGTCCGACGCCGTGATCCGGGTCCAGATCGACGGCCAGAATGCCGACGACCCGGAGGACGCCGAGGCGGAGACGGAGGGAATCACGCTCTTCAGCGCGGACGACGTGCTCGTCCGGGGGCTCGCCGTCTACGGGTTCAGTGGCGCCGGGATCAGGGTCTCGAGCAGCCCGAGAGCCGTTATCGAGGGCAACCACATCGGAACGGACGCCAGTGGGACTCAGCGCTTGGGCAACGTGTTCGGCGTCTCCATCTTCTCCCCGGACGCCCGCGTGGGGACGGACGGCGACGGCCAGAACGACGCCGGCGAGCGCAACGTGATCTCGGGCAACAACGCGAGCGGGGTCAGCGTGGGGACGGGAGCGGGGGGCACCGTCATCGCCGGCAACTACATCGGGATCGCCGCGGACGGCCAGAGCCGGCTGGGCAACACCAACTTTGGGGTGTTCGGCCTCTTTACCTCGGACGTCTTGGTCGGCACCGACGGCGACGGCCAGAACGACGCGGCTGAGCGCAACGTGATCGCGGCCAACTTCGGGGAGGGCATCCGGCTCCAGGATGCCGCCCGCGTCGTGATCGCCGGCAACTACATCGGGACCGACGCCACAGGGCTCAACGGACGCGGGAACAGCAGCGGCAGCAACGGCGGCATCTACGCGACCAGCAACTCCCCTGACCTGCGCGTCGGGACGGACGGCGACGGCGAGAACGATGCGGCCGAGCGCAACGTGATCGCGGCCAACGGGGGCACGGGCGTGCGCCTTCGAGGCACGCCAGACGACCCAACACCGAACGCCGTCATCGCGGGCAACTACATCGGCGTCGCGGCCGATGGCGAGACCGAGCTTGGCAACGCCGGGGCCGGGGTCCTGGTCGAGGGCGCGCGGGGCGCCCGGGTCGGCGGCACTGGCGCCAATGAGGGCAACACGATCGCGAACAACCGCGACCAGGGGGTGTCCGTGACTTTCTTCGAGCAGGGCGGGTCGTCTCAGGACGGGTCGGCTTCGGTGCTGGGCAACGCCATCTTCGACAACGGCGACCTGGGGATCGACCTCGAGGGCGGGACCGAGGACGACGCCGGCGTCACGGCCAACGACGCCGGCGACGTCGACGACGGGCCGAACGACCTGCAGAACTACCCCGTCATCACTGCCGTGACGCCCGCCGCAGAGGGCACCTACGACGTCGCGGTCACGCTCGACAGCCAGTTCGGGACGTACCGCGTCGAGGTGTTCGCGAGCGAGGACGCCGACCTGTCCGGGTTCGGCGAGGGCGCCCGCTTCCTAGGCAGCACGACGGTGTCCGTGGGCGAGGGCGGCACCGGGTCCGGCACGGTCACGGGCGTGGACATCGCGCTAGGTGAGGTCGTGACGGCGACCGCCACCCAGGCCGGCGAAGTGCTCGGGGGCACGAGCGAGTTCTCGGCCGCCGTCGCGGTCGCGCCGACGGTCCAGTTTGCCCAGGAGACCGCGACCGCGAGCGAGGGCGAGACCGTCGGCCTCGAGGTCACGCTCTCGGAGCCGGCCCCGGAGGGCGGCGTCACCGTCGACGTCACGTTCGTCGGCAGCGAAGACCCGGGCGCGAGTTCCGCCGACTTGGGCGGGTTCACGTCCGAGACGGTCACGTTCGCCGTCGGCGAGAGCTCCCGGACAGTCGCCGTCACGGTCACCGACGACGGGGCCGCCGAGGGCGCCGAGACCTTCGACTTCACCTTGCTCGACCCGTCCGGCGCCGAGGTCGGCAGCCCAAGCGGGCTCGCGCTCACCGTCGGGGCCTCGGTCCAGACC
>NZ_JBARYR010000038.1:0-4120 GCF_049648075.1 Rubrivirga sp.
GGCGACCGCATCGCGTTCACCTACGACGACGAGGGAACGACCAAGCTCGCGACCGTCGGGATGCGGGGCGACCTCGAGGTCGTGGCCAGCGACGTCGGCGGGATGTCGATCGGGCGGCCGTATCCCGGCGGCTCGTTCTCGGTCGGCGGCGGGCGCGCGGCGTTCACCCTCGTCGGCACGGACCACCCGGCCGACGTGGCCGTGGTCGACCTCCAGGGCAGCGACGTGCGACGGCTGACGCATCTCAACGAGGACCTGTTTGGCCAGCGGACCCTGGGCGAGGTCGAGGAGATCACGTACACCTCGAGCGCGGACGGACTAGAGATCGAGGGCTGGGTCGTCAAGCCCCCGGGCTTCGACGCCTCGCGCCAGTACCCGCTCATCCTGGAGATCCACGGAGGGCCGTTCGCCAACTACGGCCCGCGCTTTTCGATGGAAGTCCAGCTGATGGCCGCCGCCGGCTACGTGGTCCTCTATACGAACCCGCGCGGCTCGACCAGCTACGGCGAGGACTTCGGCAACGAGATCCACCACGCCTACCCGAGCCAGGACTACGACGACCTGGTCAGCGGCGTCGAGGCCGTGGCCGACCGGGGCTACATCGACCGCGACCGGCTCTACGTCACCGGTGGCTCGGGCGGCGGCGTGCTGACGGCCTGGATCGTCGGGCACACCGACATGTTCGCGGCGGCGGTCGTGGCCAAGCCCGTCATCAACTGGACGAGCTGGATCGGGACGGCGGACAGCTACACGTTCGGCGCGAAGTACTGGTTCGACAAGCTCCCGTGGGAGGACCCCGAGCACTACTGGGCCCGCTCGCCGCTCGCCTACGTCGGCAACGTGACCACGCCGACCATGCTGCTCACCGGCGAGGCCGACACGCGGACGCCGATGTCGGAGTCGGAGCAGTTCTACCAGGCGCTCCGGCTCGAGGGCGTGCCGAGCGCGTTGGTGCGCGTGCCGGGCGCCTCGCACGGGATCGCGGCGCGGCCGAGCGGGCTGATGCGCAAGGTCGGCTACATCCTGGCCTGGTTCGAGCGGTACGGGGGTCCCGGACTCGCAGTCGGACAGACGGACAACTAGGAGATCAACCGCGACGGCCTCGAGGGCTCGCCTCTCCTTCTCGCCACGTTTCGACCTCGAGGCCGACGGCCTCTGCCGATCTCCAGCTTCCCATGCCCTCCTACGCCGACGCCCTCGACCTTTTCCACGAGTGGACCGAGACCGAGAGCCTGCGGCGCCACGGCTATGCCGTCGAGGCCTCGATGGCGGAGATGGCCCGGCGTCGAGGCGGCGACCCCGGATCGAGTCCGGGGCAGGCTCTCGAGGACTGGCGGATCGCGGGTCTCCTCCACGACCTCGATTACGAGAAGCACCCGACGCCGGAGGAGCACCCGGGCGTCGGCGTGTCCGAGCTCGAGCGGTTGGGGTACTCCGACGAGATCCGAACCGCGATCCTGGGCCACGCGCCCTACACCGGCGTCGCGAGAGAGACCGAGATGGCGAAGGCGCTCTTCGCCGTCGACGAGCTGTCCGGGTTCGTGACCGCCGTCGCCTTCGTCCGCCCAACCCGCTTGGAGGGCCTCACGCCGCGCTCGGTCAAGAAGAAGCTCAAGGACAAGCGGTTCGCCGCCGCCGTGAGCCGCGACGACATCCGCCAAGGCGCCCAAGAGCTCGGCATCGACCTCGACGAGTTGATCCGAATTGTGATCGACGGCCTTTCGCGTGAAGCCTCGCGCCTCGACCTGACGTAGGAGGCCTCGCCCCCCTGCGTTTCCATGTCCGACCGACCAAGCGGCCCGCGCCGCATCACGCCCGTTCCGGGCCTCCTCGACATCGACGCCATCGAGGACGCGAACCTCGCCGAGGCGTTCGGCGAGGACGCTCCCGACCGGAACGAGACGCCTCGCGACGACGACGCCCTGGCCGACGCCCTCGGCCTCGAGGACGACTTCGACGTGGCCGCGACGTCTGCACGAGCGACCGTCGGCATCGGACCGGCCGGCGAACCGGTCTCCGACCTCGAGGGCGAGCCCGTCCCAGACCTCGAGGTCGCCCCAGAGCCCGAGAGCTCCGGCACCCCAGGCGATCCGGCCGCCCTGCTACCTCCCGCCGACCTCGACGCCGAGACCCTCGAGGCTCCCCCTCTCGAGACGCCCGTCCTCGAGGACGCGGCTGTGGAAACCGAGCCCGTGGCGGAAGCCGACCTCGAGGTCGATCCTCCAGCCCCCACCGACCTCGAGAGCCGTCAGGCCGGCGCAGCCAACACGGGATTGGTGCCTCCGGCGGAGGTCATGGAGACGGCAAAGGCGGCGACGAAGGACCGAGGACGAGAGCTGGTCCAACTCGTCGTCAAGTACGGGAAGGAGCACGTGCCCGAGACGCCGCCCAAGCCCGCGATGCCGGACACCGGGCCGCCCCGCATGGTGGGCCGCGTGGGGCAGCTGATCCCGTTCTTGCGCGTGATCCCGTGGCTCTTGGCGGCGCTGTTCGCACTCAGCTTCTGGTGGGATTTTACCGGCCTCGAGGTCGCGCTGTTCGGCCAGTCGTTCCCCATCGAGGGCCTGCTGAAGGTGCTGACCGTCTCGGGCCTGATCGGGTTCGGGACAAACTGGCTCGCGATCACGATGCTGTTCCAGCCGCGCGAGAAGCGGGCCATCATACCGCAGGGCTTGATTCCGGCGCAGCGCGAGCGCGTGATCTACCGGCTGTCGGAGGCCATCAGCCGCGAGCTGATCAACGCCGACATCATCAAGCAGCGGATCCAGGAATCGGGCGTGATCGGGCGGTACCGAGACCTGGCCCTCGACGTCGTGCGCGGGGTCGTGGAGGATCCGGGCTTCCGAACTGACCTCAAGACGATCGCGCAGGGCTATGCCCAGGAAGTGCTCGGGTCGGAGTCGGTCCGGCGCGAGGTGGCGCGGCTGGCCGTCTCGAAGGTCGAGGAGCAAGCCGGTGGCGGGTTGGGCGGCGTCGCGCTCCGGCTCTACCGGACGTTCGCCGAGGACGACTTCCAGCGCCGCGTCGACCGCGCCCTCGACGAGCTGCCCGACGCCGTGGTCCCGCTGTTGGACCGGATCGACTCCGCCCTCGACGCCGTCCCGGCCAAGGTCGAGGACCGGGCCGACGAGATCGAGGAGGCGGCCACCAACGCGGTCCTGTCGTTCGTCGAAGGCTTCGACGTCAGGACGATGATCTCGGAGCGAGCGCGCCAGTTCGACGAGGGCCAGCTCGAGGGCTTGCTCAAGTCGACCTCGAACGAGCAGCTCAACTACATCAAGTACCTCGGCGCCATCCTGGGCGTGTTCGGCGGGTTCGTGATCTGGGCGCCCCTCGCATCGCTCGCCGTCTTCCTCACGATCGGCCTCGCGCTGTGGGGGATCGACGAGGCGCTGGTTCGCGCACGGCGCTAGCCGACCTCGAGGACGGCTAGCGCACGATGGCCCGCGTCGAGCGCCTGACCTAGCCACCGTCGCGGTGGGCCGTGACTTGGACGACGTAGACGCCGGCCGTCAGCCCGTCCGTCGGCAGGTCGACCTCGAGGACGCCAGGGCGAACTGGGACGAAGACTACGCGGCGGCGATACCACCAAGGAGGAGCGGACGCATCGGGGGCGAGGAGCGGGGCTCTGGTTGTCGATGGGGTCGCGGCGGGGTTAGGCACGAGAAGCCGCTGTGACCTACGTTGTGCCACCGTTTCTCCACTCGTCATGCGCCTTCTCCTCCTCGTCTTTCTGCTCTCGACGGCCGCCACGGCCCAGCAAACGGTCGCCGACCTCGACCGGCGGGTCCTCGACCTCGACCGCCAAATCTCCCGCGTCGACGCCGACCTCCGGGCCGCTCACTCCGACCTCGACCGGACTCGCTACGACCGCGACCTCGAGGCCCGGTCCCGCTACGAGACCCTAGTCGCCGACTACCAACGCCGAGCCGCGCGCTACCGCACCGACTCCGGCCGTGTCCAGGCTATGTACCAGGACCTGCGCGACTACGGCGGCGACGCCCGCGCCCACCGCGCTTACCAAGACGCGCAATACGACCTCGAGGACGAGGCCCGCGCGCTCGAAGTGGAAGCCCGTGACCTCGAGATTGTCGTTCGCGACCTCGACGGAACGTACCGG
>NZ_JBARYR010000039.1:0-1771 GCF_049648075.1 Rubrivirga sp.
GTTCGGGGGCAAGACGGGCACGGCCGTGACGATGAACGGGTCGGTCCCCGGCCCGCTCCTGCGGTTCACCGAGGGCGACGAGGCCGTCATCCGCGTCCACAACAAGCTGGACGAGGACACCTCGGTCCACTGGCACGGGCTCATCCTGCCGAACAACATGGACGGCGTGCCCGGCGTCAACTTCCCCGGCATCCCGGCCCGCTCGACGTTCGAGTACCGCTACCCGATCCGCCAGTACGGGACGTACTGGTGCCACAGTCACTCGGCGTTCCAGGAGCAGCTCGGCCACTACGCCCCGTTCATCATCGACCCGTCCGGGCCGGAGCCCTACCCGTTCGACCGCGAGATGGTCGTGGTCTTGTCGGACTGGACGTTCGAGGACCCCCACGGCGTCCTGGACAACCTGAAGAACCGGGCGAACTACTACAACTTCCAACGGAACACGCTCGGCGACGTCATCGGCGGCGAGGTCAGCCCCTCGGAGTTCCTCTCCTGGGAGCGGATGCGGATGGACCAGACCGACATCTCGGACATCACGGGCGCCACCTACACCTACTTGATGAACGGGCAGGCGCCCGACCCCGGCTGGTACGGCCAGTTCCGGCCCGGCGAGCGGGTCCGCATCCGGTTCGTCAACGCGGCGGCCATGACGTTCTACGACGTCCGCATCCCGGGCCTGCCGATGAACGTCGTCCAGGTCAACGGCCAGCACGTCGAGCCGGTCGAGACCGACGAGTTCCGGATCGGCGTGGCCGAGACCTACGACGTCGTCATCGAGCCGGGCGACCGGGCCTACACCCTCTTCGCCGAGACCATGGACCGCTCGGGCTACGCCCGCGGCACGCTCGCGCCCCGGCCCGGCATGACGGCCCCGGTGCCCGAGATGCGCGACCGGCCTTCGCTGACCATGATGGACATGGGCATGGACCACGGCGCGATGGGTGGCATGGAGGGGATGGACCACGGCGGCATGGACATGTCCGGCGCGGCCGCGGGCGCCGCAGGCGGTATGGACCACGGCCAGATGCAGGGGATGGACCACTCGGGCATGGCCACGGGCGCCGCCAGCGGGGAGATGGCGATGGGGGACACGGCCGGGGTCCGCCCGCCGGGCGCGTTGCCCGAACCCACCATGCACGGGCCGGACGACCACGGCAAGGCCAACGCGATGGCGCCCATGCAGACCCGGAGCCGGCTCATGGAGCCCGGCGTCGGGCTGGGCGACGACGGCCGCCGCGTGCTCGTCTACGCCGACCTCAAGGCGCTCTACCCCGAGCCGCGCCGGGCGCCCGACCGCGAGGTCGAGCTCCACCTGACGGGCAACATGGAGCGCTACATGTGGTCCATCGACGGGAAGACGTACTCCGAGGAGCCGCTCATCCCGATGGTCTACGGCGAGCGCCTGCGGTTCACGATGGTCAACGACACCATGATGAACCACCCGATGCACATCCACGGCATGTGGATGGAGCTCGAGAACGGCCAGGGCGAGCGCATCCCGCGCGTCCACACGGTCGTCGTCAAGCCGGCCGAGCGGGTCTCGCTCCTGATCGACGTGGACGCGCTCGGCCCGTGGGCCTTCCACTGCCACATCCTCTACCACATGGACCTCGGGATGTTCAGGGTGGCCATGGTCCAGCGGCCCGACGACTGGGAGCCCGAGGTGCTCGCCTCGATGTACCCCTCGGGGCTCCCGGCGGGCTTCCCGCGCCGCGACCTCGCCCGAGGCTAGACCGCCCCACCGGCCCACCCCGATCTCCCACGCTATGAC
>NZ_JBARYR010000040.1:0-11587 GCF_049648075.1 Rubrivirga sp.
CTGACGCGGTTGTCCGAGGAGCTCCTGCGCGACCTCGACAAGGAGACCGTCGACTACACGCCCAACTTCGACGGGTCCCTGAGCGAGCCGTCCGTCCTGCCGGCGGCGCTGCCCAACCTGCTGCTTAACGGCGCGTCCGGCATCGCGGTCGGCATGGCGACCAACATCCCGCCGCACAACCTGGGCGAGCTAGTCGACGGCATCGTCGCGTACATCGAGGACCCGGAGATCGACCTCGATGGGCTGATGGAGCACGTCCCGGCGCCGGACTTCCCGACGGGCGGCGTGATCTACGGCGTCGGCGGCGTGCGCGAGGCGTACCGGACCGGTCGCGGACGCGTGATCATGCGCGCCAAGATTCACGAGGAGGAGATCAAGCGGCGCGGCGGCGACGGCGTCGGCCGCGAGGCCCTGATCGTGACGGAGATCCCGTACCAGGTCAACAAGTCGACGCTGATCGAGAAGATCGCGCACGCGGTGCGGGACAAGAAGATCGAGGGCATCGCCGACCTCCGGGACGAGTCCGACCGCGACGGGATGCGGATCGTGATGGAGTTGCGCCGCGACGCGGTCCCGGAGATCACCAAGAACCAGCTGTTTAAGTACACCCAGCTTCAGCAGACCTTCGGCGTCAACGTGGTGGCCTTGGTCAACGGACGACCCAAGACGTTGGGCTTGAAGGAGATGATCGAGCACTACGTCGCGCACCGCCACGAGATCGTGGTGCGGCGGACGGAGTTCGAACTGCGCAAGGCCGAGGAGCGGGCGCACATCCTGGAGGGCCTGACGGTCGCCTTGGATCACTTGGACGCCGTCATCGCGATCATCCGCCACAGCGAGGACACCGACGCGGCGCGCGCCAACCTGATGGCCGGCGTCTACCCGCAGCGCCTGACCGCCGAGCAGAAGCAGCGCCTCGGCCTCGAGGACGCCTCCCCCGTCGACGTCACCGGTCCGCGCGAGGCCGTCGGCTACGCGATGTCGCGCCAAGACTTCCAGCCCCAGCCGTGGCTCAGCTCCGCTCAGGCCGACGCCATCCTGGCGCTCCGCCTCAGCCGCCTGACCGGTCTCGAGCGCGACAAGATCGCGGCCGAGTACGCCGACATCCTGAAGGAGGTCGAGCGCCTGCAGTCGATCCTGAACTCGCGCGACCTGCGGATGCAGATCATCGCGACCGAGCTGCGCGACGTCGCTGAGAAGTACGCCGACCCACGCCGGACCGAGATCGACATCATGGGCGGCGGCGACATCGACCTCGAGGACTTGATCGAGGACGAGCACGTGGTCGTGACGATCACGAACCAAGGACTCGTCAAGCGCACGAGCGTGGACGAGTACAAGACGCAGAACCGGGGCGGGACGGGCCACCGCGGGACGGGCACGCGCGACGAGGACTTCGTCGAGCACCTGTTCACGGCCAGCGCCCACGACTACCTGCTGTTCTTTACCGACCACGGCCAGTGCTACTGGCTCCGGGTCTACAACGTGCCGGAGGGCTCGCGGACGGGCAAGGGCCGCTCGATCCGCAACCTGGTCCGGATCGATCCCGAGGACCGCGTCCGGGCGGTGCTGGCGATCAAGAAGGAGGACTTCCGAGACGACGCCCCGGACGGGTTCTTGGAGAACCGCTTCGTGCTCATGGCCACGCGCCGAGGCCGGGTCAAGAAGACGGCGCTGGCCGCGTTCAAGCGCCCGCTGGTGTCCGGCATCATCGCGATCGACATCGTCGAGGACGACCAGCTCATCGAGGCCAAGCTGACCGACGGCGACACCGAAGTCATGCTCGGCTCGTCGGAGGGTCAGGGCATCCGGTTCCACGAGCGCGACGTTCGCTCGATGGGCCGCAAGAGCCGAGGCGTGCGCGGGATGCGGCTGCCGGACGGCGAGCGTGTGGTCGGCATGATCGCCGTGCGCCGTGACGGCGCCCAGGTGCTCACGATCTCGGAGAACGGCTACGGCAAGCGGACGCCCGTCGAGCGCTTGGACGACGACGGCGAGGCGATCTCGAACTACACGTTCCGGCTCCAGTCGCGAGGTGGCAAGGGCGTCACGGCCCAAAAGACGACCTCAAAGACCGGCAAGTTGGTCGCCATCAAGAGCGTCCTCGAGGACGACCAGCTGATGATCGCGACCGAGGCCGGCATCATGATCCGCATGGCCGTCCAGGACATCTCGACGTACGGGCGCAACACCCAGGGCGTCCGGGTCATCAACCTCAAGGCCAACGACGCGATCGCGGACGTGGCCCGCGTCATCATCGAGGACGACGAGGAGGCCGCCGTCGAGACGACCGAGGCCGGCCTCGAGGCCGTTCCGCCGGCCGCGGCGCCGCTCGACCCGGCCGACCTCGAGGGCGAAGAGGAGTAGCGCGGCGACCTCGAGGACGTGCGCGCTTGCTCGAGTGGGGTCCCTCCCACCCAAGCCGCGCGTCGGTACGACATCATGATCCGACTCGCAGCCGCCTGCCTCCTGGTCGGTCTCCTCTCGGCGTGCGACGCGTCGGGTCCGAGCCGGTACGACCTCGAGGTCGAGACGGATGGGCCGGTCGCCCTTGAGGACGGACGTCCCGGGCTCCGGTTCACGGTTCGGAACACGGGACGCGCGGGGCTCGAGTCGGTATCGCTCGAGGTGACCACGCCTCCGGTCTTGAACCGGACAACCGGAGTCCAGATCTACAACCTGGTACCCGGAGAGGACAGGGTCGCGGACATCGACCTGTTCCACCTGTTCCGAGACGAGTGGGACTACGACTGCTACCGAGTACGGGTGGTCGCCTTCGCACCGGACGGTCCGTACGCCGTTCTGGAGCAGAACGGCCCCGATACCTGCGACTAGGCGGACCGTCCTCGAGGTGCGGACGGTCGGAAGGGGCTCGTCCGCGGCGGTCGCCACGAGCTTCTTTGCAAAAGGCCGACGGCGCGCTCCGATGCCAGTCCGAGTTCCACCACGGCCCGGGCGCCCTCGGCGGAGTCGGAGAAAACGCGCATGGCCGTCCCCCGCATCTCGACGTCGCGGGCGATCTGACAAACCTCGCGCTCGCGACGGGGGCCGGCGACATGTCGGATCAGGACGGCCCGGACGCGCCCAGCATGCCGCGCCACGATCTGCTGGTACACCTCCGGGTCCTTCTGGCCGCTGTCCCCGATCAGCACGGCATCGAGGTCGGGGTACGTGTCGAGGACGTCGCCGATGGCCGATAGCTTGTGAGCGTGCGCGTCAGGGTCGAGCCACGACATGGGGTTCTCGTTGAGGTCGCGGAGGTGGAGCGCCCCGCGAGGAATACCGTGGTGCTCGAGGGCGCCCGTCAAGTGCTCGTACAAGTCCCACGGCGAGTCCGACACGTAGACGAGGGGGTTCACCGGCTGGCCGTCGTCGGTAACGAGTGCCCGGTACAGCGTGCGGACGCCGGGCAACGTCCGGCGCGTCTCGGCCGAGCTCGACAGGACGCGCCAAGCGAGACGCAACGCGTGGGGTGCCTCGGCCTCGAGGACGGTGTCGTCGAGGTCGCTGACGACGACGAACTGGGCGTCGGCGGTCGGGACCTGGACGTAAGCGTGGGCGTCGTCGTCCGATGCGGGATCGAGAACTCGAGCCGTCGCTGAGCGCCATAAGCTGGACGGGCAGACCTCGACCTCGAGGGCGGCCTCGAAGTAGCCGTCGACGTCGCTCGTCGCCTCGACGATCACGTCCCCGACAGTGACCTCGACGCGCGCTCCGGGGACGTCGTCGGTTACAAAGCGGCGAGCCGTCCGCCAGACGGTCGACCAGACTGGAGCGCCACTACGCGGCTCCGCGCTCTGCCCTCCGAGCACTCGGCCCCGGAGCCGAACACATCCCGGACGGCCGTATCCTCCGTAGAGCACGACACGGACGCGGCTCCAAAGCCCGAGCCGGCGGCGGACCACGTTGAAGGACCGGTCGACCGCGCGTCCCGTCTGTGCCAATGCGGATAAGAGAACCGACATATGGTCGAGGGCGGGTCCCGGTAACACCTGCGAGCCGGCTTCTCGCTCCCTTCATGAAGCGATGAGGGATCAGTCGCTGATTCCGTCGTCTGGCTGAGACACCAGAGCTTCCCATCGCGCCTGAGCCACCAGAGCGCCCTCGGAGGGTGCCGACGCTTGACGGGTGCGATCTGCCGCCGTTCACGTTCTTCTCCACCTACCGCTCCCCCGTGTCGCCTACGACGATGAGGCGTACGAGTATTCGACGGGCGTAGTCGAGGGCGTGCCCAACGCGCGCTACGCGCTACGCATCGAGGACGCCGAGGTGCTCGTCGTTCAGGACACGCCGTCGCCGGGACTCGCCTGTGACGCCCACGCGACCGACGCCATCGAGGACGACTTGACTAGCGAGGTCGAGTGGGAGCCCCACCAAGTCCTACGCGTCACCCTCAACGAGGCCGCCCTGGCCGAGCCCACTGACGAGACCGCCTGGCTGCTGGGGGTGGGGTCCGTCGTCGAGGGTGCCTTTGGCCCGAGCTAGGCCTCGGCGAGTGGAAGCCTCACGTGGAAGGTGGAGCCCCGACCGAGACCGGGGCTCTCTGCCCAGAGCTGCCCCCCGTGCTGCCGGACAACGGCTCGTGCCACGGTGAGCCCTAGGCCGAGGCCTTCGTGGTCTCGCTGATCCGGGTTCGCCACCTGGTGGTACGGCTCGAAGATGTCCTCGAGGGCGCCGGCCTCGAGGCCGCGGCCGGCGTCCGCGATCGCGATCCGAATCTCGCCGGCGTCGACACGTGCCTCGAGGCTCACCTGGGCATCGGGCTCTGAGAACTGAACGGCGTTGCGGATCAGGTTGCGTAGAGCAAGACGCAAGCGAGGTGCTGCGCCCTCGACCAGCAGGGGTCCCTCCGGCATCGCGACCTCGGCGTGGGGCGCCTCCTCCTGGATGACTGACGCGAGGATGCTCGACAGGGATAGCATGACGCCGGGGTGGGACCCGACGGTCGCGTTGAGACTGCTCATCACGTCCACGGTCTCGACCACGTCCATCATTCGCTCGCCGGCTCGTACGATGGCGTCGGCGTGCATGTGGAGCTCGCCGCGGACTTCCTCGAGCAGGATCTGGCCGAAGCCCTGGATCGCCGTCAAGGGCGTCCGCAGTTCGTGCGAAGCGATGGCCATGAAGCTGCTCTTGAGACGATCTAGCTCCGCCAACCGGTCGTTGGCGCGTTGCAGTGCCTTTTCATGGCGAAGGCCTCGGATCGCAACGGCGGCTTGGGCCGCGATGATGAGGAGAGCTTCCGCGTCGGCGCTGTCGAAGCGCTCGCGCTTAGGATTGAGGGCTTGAAGAACACCGACGGGCTGTCCGTCGATCCGCATCGGGACGCCCAGGAGCGACCGCGTACTGAAGCCTGTCTGGGCATCGGCATCGCGGTAGCGGCGGGCGTCCTCGTCGGCGTGGACAGCGTGGAGGATGCGGTTGTCCGAGAACGTGGCGCCAGCCAAGCTCCCTTTCAACGGCACCTCCTCCCCTACCAGGACGGCCCCGGCGCCCGTCGCCGCGACGAACCGGAGCGCTCCTGTGGTGTCGTCGAACAGGAGGATCGAGGCCGCTCCGCACTGCATCACATCGAGCGTCGTCCGCGCGATAAAGTCGAGCTGGCTCTCCGAGTCCTCGATGGTGTTGAGCGCGACGCTGACGTCGAGCAAACGGCGGAGCCGACGGAGCGTGACCGATGGGGTCTCTCTCGTACTGGTTAGCGGGGCGGTCTCCGTGAGGACCATCGGATGCGGTGGGAGTCCCTCTCAGTATCGATGATCCGACGGCAAACCTTAGATGCGCCGGGTTGGGCCTATACGGCCCCTCCAGTCTGGAGAGCACGGCGCCTCCGCTTGTACCCGATCGCAGCGTTCGTGTAGCCGCCGCCTGCGCCGTCGACGAAGTGGACCTGCTGTCCCATCCGCTGGTAAACGAGGCACGTCAGGACGGCGCGGTCCGAGACGTGGAGACCGTACGCCAGCCGGCCGGCTTGGTACAACGGTTCCAGAACGCCTTCGAGGCGCTCGCGCTCGGACGGGCCGCCCGCCAGGACCATCCGCAGGACCCCGTCGAACTTGCGGTAGTCCGTCGACGCCCGGAACAGGGTCGGGTAGCGCGCCCAGTTCGTCTCGGAGGTCTCGATGCCGAACCGGATGAGCACGCGGCCGATCAGGTTCATGACCCACAGCTTGGCCTGGTGTCGCCACCGACGCTTCGGCTGACGCAGCCGGGACTCCGGGCCGAGCTTACCCGGCGTCAGCGCCAGCCGCATTCGGTCGACGGACACTGGGTGCGAGGCCTCGTCGTCGTAGATCTCGCCGACGGCCTCGAGGACGGACCGGTACGTGGCGTCGGGATCGTCGCCGAAGGCCTCGATCAGGATGGACACGGTCTCACCGCGAGGGCTTTCGACGTCCTGCCATCGGCACTCGAGGCCGGCGTAGGGGTCATCGTCCTCGGCGGGAGTGGCGGTGCTGGCCCATTGCGACGCCGTCGCTGTGTCCTTGACCTGGTCCTCGGCCCATCCGAGTCCGGTCCCGCGAAAGAGGGCCTGAGCGTAATTCTCGGACGCCTGGTACCGGGCGATCGCGACCTCGTGTCCGGCAGCCCGGACGGCCTCGAGTGGAACGGCCCCGACACGCAGCGGCAGGCCGAGGCGCTCCGACGAGTGGTCCTGCAACGCCGCGAGCGCGGAGAGCGCGCCCTCGAGGACGGACGGCGGCACCACGAGCGTCGCGCCGTCACCGCCGAACACGAACGGTAGATCAGCGCGATCTGCTGTGTTGAGGACCGCCGCGATCGAGGCCGCTCCCACGTAGTTGACGTCGCGGTAGCGGCCCGACTGCACGGCTTCTGTCGATCCGACGACGTCTGTCAACACGATCGTCCAGTCGTCGGGCAGCGGGACGTAGGCGGCGTCGTCGGCCAAGCGCTCGAAGCGCTCGATGATGGGGAGCGTGGCGTAGAAGTCAGCGGCCATACCGACAACGTACCGCCGTGCGGGGCGCGACCTCGAGGGCGGGGCCCGCGTGGACGCGAGAAGGCCGTCGGCCTCGAGGACGGACCGCCGACCAAACGAGAGACCCGGTTCTCTCGGAGAGCCGTCACCTCTCATCTGAGGTGGATCCACGACCTCGAGGACGACTACTCGTCGTCGCGGTGGACGGTGCCGGGCGAGAACGCGGGCGTGCACACGGCCCAGTACTCACACTCGAGGTCGGCCGACGGGTTGAGGTAGCGGACGCGCTCGCCGGCCTGACACAAAACGGTCTCCCCCGCTCCGACGTCGAGGACGCCGCCCTCGTGCTCGACGCGCATCGTGCCGCGCAGGACGATCGTCACCTCATCGAAGGCGGGCTGCTGAGCGGGCTCCGACCATCCCGGCGGCGCGATCATGTGGGCGACCGACATCGAGGTCGTCTCGGTGTTCACGCGTCCGACGTGCTCCTCGATGGTCTTTCCACCGGGGCCGGGGAGTTGGGTAGGAGCGGTGATGTGGCGCGGCATCTACACGGGAGTGGGTGGTCCAAGATCGCAGGACAGGCCGGACGGTGCCACGTCGAACCCGACTCACATCCCGGTAGAAACAGCTCACCGTCTATCTGCAACGAATCGGACCTCGTGATGTGACGAACGCAACTCTGGGCGCGTCTTTACGAATGTCCGCTTGTCCCCCATCACCAGCCGCCGTACGTCATGGTCCTCGCGTTGCAACTCGCAGTTCCGGCGGCTCTCTTCGCCCTTCTCCTGTTAGCCGCTCGCCCGGAGCGGTCCCGGAGCCAAAGTTAGCCGAGAGCGCCCCGGCTCCCCGTCCTCCGACGCCCTCACAGGCAGAATCCTGTGGGGGCGTCGTTCGTTCAATAGCCTTCGGTACCATCGTTGACCCCTCACCGTTTGGGCGCGGTCTACACTGGGTTCTCAGGGAGGCCCTCCTATTTTCCGGTACGGATTCCAACAGGTCGCTTTGCTCCGCGCGCTCCCGTTCGTCATCGCCCTCGTGTGCCTCGCCGCGTGCGACAGTGCGCCGCATGACAACCCGCTCGATCCGGCCTCGGGGTTCCCCCAACTCGGCGCCGTATCGGGGCAGGTCACCAGTACGCGGCTCCCTTTCGAAGGCCGCGCCGGCGTGCGCGTACGGTTCGTCCCGACGGATGACGAGACGGGCATGGCGGACCGGAGCACTGTAACCGACGAAGCCGGACGCTTCGTCGCGACCGGATTGAGCGCCGGCATGTACCGCGTGGTGGCAGACGGCGATTCGTTCCGAGCCGTCACTCGAGAGGTCGAGGTATCCAGTTCCAGGACCACCGAAGTCACCCTCCGGATTGATTCACTGCCGGTCGTGACCTCCACGACCGCCCGGTCGATTCGGGTCGACAGCAACGTCGCAGGGGTCGAATCAGACGTCCTCGAGGTCACGGCTACTGCTACGGATCCTGACGGAGTTGAAGAGGTGGAGACAGCGACGCTCGTTGTGGAGCCTCTGGGCATTCGATCGCCCCTGTCCGAAATCTCTCGCGGACTGTTCTCGGGCACCCTCGAGGGCGAGGACCTTCCGGGTGGAAGGCTCGAGCGACTGCTTGGCGAGGCCCTGTACGTCGAGGTCATGGATCTCAACGGCAACGTCGTCCGCAGTGCGCCCTTCGGCCTTGTCCGAGTGATCGACCCTCCGCCAGCGCCGGTGTCTCCCACGCAGTCCGTCGTGCTTAACAGCGGCGCTGGCATCGTCCTCGACTGGGACATCCGTGATCTTCCGTACGACTACACGTTGGATGTCGAGCTGATCGAAACCCGGGGCATCGGTCCAGATGTCATTCTCGAGCGGGTCACCGTCCCGAGTTCGACGACGACGTACACAGTGACCGAGACGCTTTCTCGCGGAACGTACTTCTGGACGGTCGCTTACGTCGACGAGGTCGGTAACCGGAGTCGTTCTTTCGAGTCCAGATTCGAAGTTTTGTAATGACGTCCACACCCAACCCGCACAACGCCCTCGAGGCGCTCTCCGAGATCGCCGCGGCGCTCAACTCCGCGCGTGACGCCGAGCGCGTCCTCGACGTGGTCGTCGACGCCGCCCTCGAGGCGCTCGGTGCAGAGCGCGGGTTCGTCTTGCTCGAGGCCGAGGGTGGAGACGAACCGTTCGAGATCCGGGCCAGCCGCAACTTTACCGGCGACGACCTGGCCGGCGTCCGGCCGCTCTCGACGAGCGTCGTCCAGGAAGTGCTGCGCACCGGCGAGCCGGTCCTGGTCTACGAGGCCGAGCAGGACGAGCGCTACGGGGGCGTCGAGAGCGTGGTGCTCCAACAGATCAAGTCGATCGCGTGCGTGCCACTCCGGCTCCGCGCCCGCCAGATCGGGGCCATCTACCTCGACGCCGTCAAGGCGAGAGGCCGGTTCACGCGCGAGCACCTGCCGTTCCTGCGCGCCGTTGCGGACCAAGCAGCCATCGCCATCGAGAGCGCCCGGCGCGAGGCCGCCCTGCGAGAGGAGAACCGCCGGCTCTTGTCCGAGGCACGAGACAAGCACGGGTTCACCGAGATCGTCGGGACGAGCCCGGCGATGGAGGGGTTGTTCGAGACGCTGCGCCGCGTGATCGACACGGACGCGACCGTCTTGATCGAGGGCGAGACCGGGACGGGCAAAGAGCTCGTCGCGCGTGCGCTCCACTACGAGGGGCCTCGGGCGAAGCAGCCGTTCGTCGCGCTGTTCTGCGGCTCGCTCCCGGACGAGCTGCTCGAGAGCGAGCTCTTCGGGCACAAAAAGGGCGCATTCACGGGGGCCGCGACCGATAAGAAGGGACTCTTCGAGGCCGCGGACGGCGGGACCATCTTCCTCGACGAGGTCGGCGACCTGAGCCCGAAGCTTCAGACGGCGCTCCTGCGCGTGCTCCAGACCGGCGAGGTTCGGCGCGTCGGCGACACGGCCACGCGGCGCGTCGATGTCCGGGTCGTCTCGGCCACGAACCAACCCCTCGCGGACCTGGTCGAGGAGAACCGGTTTCGGGAGGACCTGATGTACCGGCTCAACACGATCCGCGTCGAGCTCCCCCCGCTCCGGCAGCGCCGCACCGACGTCGCGCTGCTCGCCCATCACTTTCTCGACCGCTACGCCGTCGGGCCTCGCGAGCGCGTCGAGGGGTTCTCCGCGGACGCCCTCGATGCACTAAAGCGACACCGCTGGCCCGGCAACGTGCGCGAGCTCGAGGGGACGGTCGAGCGCGCAGTCGTGATGGCCCGGTCGTCGGTCGTGACCGCCGAGGACCTCCGCTTGCCGGACGCACCGGCCAGCGACGCGCTCAACCTGTCGCCCGGCATGACCATGAAGGAAGTGGAGCGCCTGGCCGTCGAACAAACCCTGGACGCCTGCGACGGCAACGTCTCCGCGACGGCCCGCACGCTGGGCGTCTCCCGCCGCTGGCTCCAGTACCGACTCAAAGAGTGGAACGAGCCGGAGCCCGCCGAGGCGGCGTGACAGCACGCGACCTCGAGGGCGGCATCGGCTAGCGTCCGACCTCGAGGACGAGACAGAGCCTCTTCGAGGACGCCACTCTCCGCGTGATGGCCTCCTGCCCCTCCGCCCTCGAGGCCCTATCCGGCCGCTCACACCTTTGCATCTCCCGGGCGAACGGGACCCATCCGTCCGTGCGCTAGGTTCCATCGCCTCCCGCACTCACTGCCATCGTCACTGATACCCCCGATGTCCGGCCGTTTGCCGAGCTGACCCGTGGTCCCGTGGCCACGGTCTACAAGGCGCTGGACCAGACGAGCGGGAAGGTGGTGGTCCTCAAGAAGGTCCACACCTACGATCCCGAGCGGCGGGAGCGCTTCACGGCCGAGGCCCGGCTCGCGGCCGGCGTCGAGCACCCCAACGTGGTCCAGGTGCTCCACGTCACCGACGACTCCCTCGTCGCAGAATGGGTCGAGGGCGCCGACCTCGATGACGTGGTCGCGGACGTCGGGGCGCTGCCGCCGGAGCTCGCGGTTTTCGTGGCCTACGAAACGGCGCTCGGCCTCGAGGCCGTCCACCAAGCCGGCATCCTGCACCGCGACGTGTCGGCGGCCAACGTGCTCTTGGGCCTCGAGGGCGAGGTCAAGCTGACCGACTTTGGGCTGGCGTCGCTTGCGGACGACGAGGGCGACCAGGAGGTCCGCGGCACCCTGGGAACGCTCGCGCCTGAGATCATCAAGGGCGAGGCACCCAGCCTCGCGTCGGACCTGTTCTCACTCGGCGCGGTCCTGGTCCACGCGCTGACCGGCCGCGCGCCGTTTGCCAGCGGAGATACCTCGAGCACGCTCGATGCTGTGCTCCACCTCGACCCCGCCGCGGCGCTCGTCGGCGACCCGCGTGTCCCGGCAACGCTCGTCGAGATCGCCGAGTCGCTGCTGGACAAGGAGCCGTCCTCGAGGCCGGCGAGCGCGGCCGTCGTCGCGGACCAGCTGTCGGACGTTCTCCAGGCGCTCGGGTCTCCAGGCCCAGGGCACCTTGCGTCGTTCCTCAACGCGCCCGACGCGTACAAGTCGCCGGAGCCGCGGCGCAAGCGGAAGCACCCGCTCCCGCCACCTGCGCCCCAGCGCCGAGCGGCCGAGTCCGCCACGCAGCCGGCTCC
>NZ_JBARYR010000041.1:0-10747 GCF_049648075.1 Rubrivirga sp.
ACGAACAGGTCGAGGTCGCCGTCGCCGTCCCAGTCCGCGGCCTCGACGCTGCCGACGGCAGACGTGGTTGCTGGCACCGCTCCTTCGGGCGCGGCCTCCAAGCCGCCGGCCCCGTCGTTCAGATACAGTCGGTCGCGCAACAGCGGGCTCGACGGCTCGAAGTCGGACCCGCCCGAGCCGACGTACAGATCGAGGTCGCCGTCGCCATCAGCGTCTAGGAAGGCGGCCGCGACGTCTTCCGACGCGGCGTCGGCCTCGAGGGCGGCGGGCGTCGAGAGCGTGAACCGACCGCCTCGTTGGAGCCACAACACGCCGGGCTGACCGGCGGCTCCTCCCAAGAACAGGTCTTCCAAGCCGTCGCCGTCGAGGTCGCCCACAGCCACGGCCGGGCCGTCGGCGGAACGGGGCCACGGCATCAAGAGCTCGCGGTCGTAATCGACGAACGTGTTCTCGCGGTGCGACCACTCGGGCGCGACCTCGGCCGTCACGTCGCGGAACAAGACCGGGCCGTCGTCCTCAACGCGGAGCGCGCGCGGGGTCGCATCGGCGTCGGCCTGTCGGAGCGTGACGCGGCCGGCGGAGACGTTCTGGAGCGCTTGCGTCTGCCCGTCCGGCCAGCGCACGACGACCGAGTCCGCGACCTCGACGTCACCCAGCCCGACGTGCAGCGCGGGGTCGACGCTCGACTGGAAGCCCCGCGTCGGGACGGCCTCGCGGACCTGGACCTCGCCGTCCGTCCAGACGGCCACCTTCGCCCCGATCCCGCCCGTGTTGCCGCCCTCGCCCTCGAGGACGACCGACAGCGCGCGGCGCCCCTGCTGGGCCGCGTGGTTGAGGTAGAAGCTGACCGGCGCGTTGACGTTGTTGACGACCACGTCCAAGTCGCCGTCCCCGTCGAAGTCGGCCGTGGCGGCGCCGTTCGAGAAGCCGGCTTGGTTCAGACCCCACTCGGGCGCACGCTCGAACGCGACGCTGTCGCCTCGGCCCACGTTGCGAAACGCGACGTTCTCGAGCGGCGTGGAGGGCATGATCTCCAACAGCTCGAGGTAGTCGACACCCTCGCCCGTCGCCATCGCGTTCTGGTTCTGCGTGTTGGCCAAGAACGCGATGTAGTCCTGGTCGGTGACGTCGCGCATCGTCCCGTTCGTCACGAACAAGTCGGCCCGTGCATCGAGGTCGAGGTCCGCGAACAGCGCCGACCAGCTCCAGTCCGTCGCGTCGACGCCAGCGATGGAGCCCATCTCGGAGAACGTGCCGTCGCCGTTGTTGCGCTGCAGCACGTTGCGCATGTACTGGTAGTGATACCCCTGGCCGGTCTTGGCGCGCGACAAGTTGTGGCCTTCGTAACTCGACGAGCTCTTGAGCCGGTCGTCGTCGTCCGGCAGCATGTCCACGGCGAACACCTCGGGCTGTCCGTCGCCGGTCAGGTCCGCCATGTCGGCGCCCATCGAGAACAGGCTCGTCGAGGGCATCGCGTCCTCGAGGACGTCCTCGAACGTGCCGTCACGGTTGTTGACGTAGAGGTAGTCGCGCTCGAAGAAGTCGTTCGAGACGAAGATGTCGAGCGCGCCGTCGTCGTTGATGTCACCCAAGGTCACGCCGAGCCCGAATGCGATCTCAGACCCCAAGATGCCGGCCGCTTCGCTGACGTCTTGGAAGCGAGGCGTCTCGCCCGGCTCCGCCACGTTCTGGTAGAGCTTGTCGCCGCCCGTCGGATGCCGCTCGTCGCGGATGTTGCGCAACCCGAACGACGCCACCGGCCGGAACGAGTTGTTGAGCACGTAGACGTCGAGGTCGCCGTCGCCGTCGTAGTCGAAGAACGCGGCGTGCGTCGACGTGCCGTCGTCGGCGAGTCCCCAGTCCTCGGCCACGTCTTGGAAGCGGGGGACGCCGTCCGGCCCCGGCCCCACGTTAAGGAACAGCTCGTTGGCCCGGTCCTCGCCGGCTGCCGTGCCCGCGTTCGAGATGTACACGTCGAGCAACCCGTCGGCGTCCACGTCAGCGATCGAGACGCCGGTGCTCCACGCCTTCGTGCCGCCCAGCCCGGCGGCCTCGGTCACGTCCTCGAAGCGGACCTCTCCGCCTTCTTCCGTCCGGTTCAGAAAGACCCGGTTCGGACCCATGTTCGCCGTCAGCACCAGGTCCGGCCGGCCGTCCCCATCGAGGTCGCCGACGCCCACCCCGCCGCCGTTGAAGAAGTTGCGGTAGGTGAACACGTTGAGCTCCTGCGTCTCCTCGATCCGGTTCTCGAACGCGAGACCGGTCACGTCGGCCTCGAGGGCGGTGAACAGCGTGTCGCTGTCCGAGCCGCCGCACCCTGCGAGGGCAGCGGCAGCGAGAAAGAGCACAGTCAGTCGCATAGATATGGTGCCAGCCGTTTCCATTCTCTACCCCAACGGCGTTTCGTAGCGCCGTAGCATGCTACGGCGTGTTCGACTTCGAGGCCGTCCGCCGAGCACGCAAGCCACGTCGTCAGAAGCCGGCCTCGAGGACGAGGAGCCGACCTCGAGGTCGGAACGACCGGTCTGAGATCATCGCTCTCGAGGACGACAGATCGCGACCTCGAGGACGCCACAAACGAAGAGCGCCCCGCCCGGTGAGGACGAGGCGCTCGAGGTCAAGCCGAAGCTGGACGGGTCCGGCTAGTAGCCCGGGTTCTGCTGGAGCAGTCCGTCCGACGCGTCGATCTGCGTCTGCGGGATCGCGAACAACACGCGGAACGGCTGGCTGACTCCGACGGCGCCCTCCTTGAACGACCACGAGTTGTTGGCACCCGTGAACCGGTCGTACCGGATCAGGTCCTGACGACGACGGGCCTCCTGGGTCAGCTCGTAGAGCCGCTCGTTGAGGATGTCGTCGAGCGTGATGCTCGTCAACGCATCCGGTGCGTCGTCGTCGCCGTCGCCGTCCACGTCGCCGGTGAGGCGAGCGCGAAGCGTGTTGACGTCAGCGAGTGCCGCGGCCGAGTTGCCCAAACGAAGGTTGGCCTCTGCCCGGATGAGGTACATCTCAGCCAGGCGGAAGTACGGGTAGTCGTTTCCGTGATTGCCGTTCACCTGGTCGTTGTCGACGGTGAACTTGTTGAACCGGACGCCGTGTCCCTCCGCCGCTCCACCACCGGCCGGCGTGACGCCGTTCGGGAAGTCGACCGTGAAGATGAGCGGGTCGCCCTGGCGGTTGTTGATCGGGTCGCCCGTGTTGTAGTTGATGGCCTGACCAACGGCGAAGATGCCGCGACGCGGGTCGTCCTCGTCGAAGGCCCCATAGGTCTCTTCGATCGTGGCGAAGCCGTTCCAGCCACCACCCGCGAACGAGTTGTAGTGGAACGTCCGCATCGGGAAGCTCATTCCGAACCCGTCCTCAGCCAGGTGCTGGACCACGAAGATGTGCTCCGGGTTGTCGCGGTTGGTCGGCGTGAACTGGTTGAGCCATGCCGCCGTACCCTGGTTGAGCGAGTACGGACCATTGATGACCTCAGTCGCTTTGTCGATCGCTTCCTGGTAGCGAGCCGTACCTCGCACGACACCGCCGGCCGTCACCGAGCCACTAAAGACCTCGGCGTTGAGGTAGATGTTGGCCAACATGGCGTCTACCGCACCCTGCGACATCCGGCCGCCGTTGCCGGCACCGGCCACAGGAAGGGCCGTCCGAACAGCTTCGAGCTCGCTCACGACGAAGTTGTACACCGTCTCGCGGCTCTCTGTCTGCGGGAGGTTGTCGGGATCGACGCGGAACTCACCTTCTTCGTCACCGATGATCGGGACGTTTCCGAAGAGGTCCATGAGCGTGTAGTAGTAGAACGCACGCAGCGCCCGGATCTCAGCGATCAGCCCATCCTTGTTCGGGACCTCAATCGTCTCGAGGTCTGAGAGCAAGCTGTTCGCCCGGGCGATACCGGCGTACGACACGTTCCACGCACCGTTAATGAACCCGAGCTGCGGGGTCCAGCTGTGCTGGTGGAGCGACAGCCAGTCGCCGCCGTCGAACCAGTCACCGCCGCGCGTCGGGACAATCGTCTCGTCAGACGAGACCTGACTCATATTGTGGTATTCCCACAACGTCGCGCGGAGTTGGGAGTAGACCGGCGACAAAGCCGCGATGACCTCGGTGTCGGTCTGGTAGAAGTTCTCCGGGGTCACGGAGCTGAACGGATCGACGGAGAGGTCGGTGCACGCCCCGAGCCCGAGGGCTGGCACGAGCATCGCCGCTAGCGCGACCGCCCGATTTCGCTTAGAAAGTCGAATCATGGGTTGTTGTAGCAGGGGTGCGACCTCGAGGTCGCACCCGGTGATCGAAAGCCAGGGGGTTAGAGACCGAGGTTGACGCCGACGGTGAACGTCCGTGCCCGGGGGTACGGTAGGTAGTCCACGCCGATAGAAGAGATCCCGTCGGCCGACGCGTTCGTGTTGACCTCGGGGTCGAGACCGGTGTAAGGCGTCACGACGAACAGGTTGTTCGCCGTCACAAAGACGCGCGCGTTCTGGACCTGGGGGAGGACCGAGCCCAGCCGGTAGTCGAGCGTGAGCTGATCCAGGCGGAAGAACGAGGCGTCCTCGATGAAGCGAGAGGAGTACACAGCGGCAGCGCCGACGTCCTCCGTCCCGTAGAACTCGTCACCGAGATCCAGGATGTTTCGACTGCCTGCGACAGCGCGGTTGCCGTAGACGAGAGCGGTGTTGTTGAACAGCTCACGGCCTTGCTCGCCGCGGAAGAACGCCCGGATGCCGAAGTCTCCGACCGTCGCGTTCAGGCGGATGCCGTAACCGAAGTCGGGACGCGGGTCACCGATGTTGACACGGTCGTCGTCGCTGGGCGCCGTCGTCGTGCCGACGAGCTCGCGCTCGAGCGGCCCGATGATGCCGTCGCCATCGAGGTCGCGGGCCTCGTAGTCGTTGTAGACCGCGGCACCGTTCTCGAAGTCACCCGTGAACTCGAACCCGTAGAAGATCGGGAAGGTCTGACCGGGAGTCAGAAGCAGCGAGTTCACACCCGTCTGTCCTTCACCCGACACACCTCCGGTGAAGAGCTGCTGGGCGCCGCCCAGGTCCAGGACCTCGTTCTCGTTCGTGTTGAACGTCAGGCCGAGCGAGAACGACGCGTTGTCCGTCTCGAACAGGAGGGCGTCGAGCGTGACGTCGACGCCCGTGTTACGGAGCGAGCCCACGTTCTGGACCTGGCTCGCGACGACCGATGCGAGCACCGGAACGTTGAGGAGGAGGTCGTTGGTCGTGTTCCGGTAGAACTCGACTGACCCGTAGACTCGGTCGCTCAGGACGCGGTAATCGAGGCCGACGGTGAACTCCTCCTTCTCCTCCCACTGGAGGTCCGGGTTCTCGAGCTGCGTCGGAGCGTAACCCGGAACCGGGATGCCGTTCAGGACAGCCGAGTTGGCCGGGTTCGCGCCGAGCAACGGCAGGTAGAGGTAGTCACCGATGCCCTGGTTACCCACGACGCCGTAGCCGGCTCGCAAGCGGAGATCAGTAACGGCCCTGCCACCGTCGAAGAACGGCTCCTCGGAGATGCGCCACGCGCCCGAGACGGCTGGGAACAGTGCGTACCGGTTGTCCTCCGAGAACCGCGACGACCCGTCGTACCGGACCGAGCCGGTGAGGTAGTAGCGCTGGGCGTAGTTGTAGTTGGCGCGCGAGAAGAACGACGCGAGCAGGTTCTCACCGCGGAACGAGAAGGTACCCGGTCCCGCGTTGTTGCCGTTGACCACGATCGAGCCGGACTGGAGGAGGTTGTCCTCGGTCACGTCCGTCACAAAGCCCGTCGCTTGAACCGACGTCTCGCTGATGTTGAACTCCTGGTACTCGTAGCCGCCGAGGACGTCGAAGCTGTTCTGACCGGAGCCGGTGGCGTAGGTGAGGTAGGTCGAGAGCGTCTGCGAGGTCCGCTCGAGCGTCCGGCGGTAGCCGGAACCACCATTGGTCGTCGAGGTAACGAACTCCTCGCCGATCGGGCTCGAGCCCGAGATGAACGAGCGGCGCGTGCCGACCGAGCGATCACCGCCCACGTTGAGCGACGCCGTTAAGCCCTCGACGACCTCGAGTTCGGCGGAGATGTTGCCCAACGTGCGGACGGTCCGGGCGGTCTCATCGACCTGGTCCAAGAGTGCGACCGGGTTGCGGAACGACCGCTGACCAGGGACCTCATAGAATCCGTCGTTGGCCGTGTCCAGGAAGACGGGCGCGACGGGCCGGTACTGGATGGCGTTCTGAAACAGTCCGCCCTCGAAGCCACCGGTGTCGTTGATCGGAGCGAAGTCGTCGTCTGTCAACGCGCTCGTCAGGTTGAGGCCCAAGCGGAGGCGGTTGTCGAAGAACTGGTTGCTCGCGTTGAGCCGGGCCGTGACACGCTCGAGACCGGTCGAGGTCACGATGCCGTCCTGGTTGAGGTAGCTCAGGGAGGCCCGGTACTGCGAGTTCGACGTCCCGCCGCCGAACGACAAGTTGTGCGACTGGCTCGGAGCCGTATCGAAGATCTCCCCGATAAAGTCGGAGTTGACCGTGTTCGCGTCGATCCCGAAGCCGGGACTCGTGACGCCGTTCGAGAACTGCCCTGGGTTGGCTGCGATGAACGCTCGGTACTCGTCGCCGGAGAACACGTCGTAGGTCTCAACAGCAGAGGAGACTGAGAACGTGCCCTCGTAGTCGACGTTGACGCGGCCCTCGGCCCCGTCCTTGGTCGTGATCAGAACGACGCCGTTCGCGCCGCGCGAGCCGTAGATGGCCGTCGCGGATGCGTCCTTCAAGACCGAGATCGACGCGATGTCGTTCGGGTTGAGGAGCGTGAGCGGGTTACGGGCCGGACCGTTCGAGGTCTGACCGGCGCCACCGGGCGTCACGTTGTCGTTCGAGATCGGGATGCCGTCGATGACGTAGAGCGGCTCGTTCGAGGCCGTGATGGACGTGCCACCGCGGATCCGGACAGACACGTTGGCACCGGGCTCGCCGGACGCCTCGATCACCTGGACGCCCGCGACGCGGCCCTCGAGGAAGTCGGTGGGCGCCGTGACCAGGCCCTCGTTCGCTTCGTCCACGTCGACGGTCCCGACGGACGCGGTGACGTCACCGCGGCGCTGGGTGCCGTACCCGACCACGACGACGTCGTCCAAGATGTTGGAGTCCTCCTGGAGCTGGACGTCGATGAGAGAGCGCGTGCCGACGGTCTCCTCGAGCGTGACGTAGCCGAGGAAGCGGTACACGAGCACGTCCTCCGGCCCATCGACGTCGATGGAGTACTCGCCGTCGATGTTGGTCGCCGCGCCCCGAGTCGTCCCGGAGATGGTGATGTTGACAAACGGGAGCGGGTCGCCAGAAGTAGCGTCAGTGACCGTTCCCGTGACCGTTCGCTCTTGGGCGAAGGCGGGGGAGGCACCGAGCGCCAACAGGAGAACCGCGAGCCCGAGAAGGGTAGCGTTCCGACTCATCAGGTTGAGGGTGTGTGTGTGGAGTCCAGACGGAGCGCTCGCCGCAGGCCCATTGCTCGGCTCGGAAGCGCTATCAGGCATTCATGTTACGAGACCGTGACGGCCTGTGCAAACGCTTACATGGGCTTTCCCAAGCCCCCTACGATGACAACGTTTGCACTGCTTCTCGCGCCCGAGAGGCCTCCCGCCCCGGAAGCGCTTCCAACAAATATCCCTCCGTACCGGGTTAGCCGAGCGAACGGTTTGACCTTAGAGATAGAGGGCGCTGAGGCCGGAGCCGAGCCGGCTGGCTCTCTCGACCCTCAGGGCCGATTCGCTACTGAGCGACGGGCTGGTGGCTGTGTCGGCTGGAGGCCGGATCAGTCGTACGTCGTGATGACGACGACCCCGTTGGCACCACGCGATCCGTACATCGCTGTGTCGCTCGCGTTCTTCAGCACCCGGATGCTCTCGACGTCGTTCGGGTTCAAGCCGTCGAGGGCGCCGCTCGTCCCGAGAGGGATTGCCAGGCCGTCGATGATGAACAGCGGGTCGGAGTTGCTGGTGTTGGAAAACGTCTCGTTGCCCCGAATGCGGATGACGAGGCTCCCGCCCTCCTCCCGAACCTGGACGCCGGCGATCTGTCCGCGAAGCATGTCCTCGATGCGTGCGAGGGAGCGCCGTTCGATCTCGTCGCCCTCGAGGACGTTCGGGTCCGAGACGTGGCGGGCTCCGTTCCCGGCCCCACACCCCGCCAGGACAGGAGCGACCACGACAACGAGGAGGAGAAGGGGGCGCAGCATGTGAACCAGGGGTCGAGTTGGATCAATGTAAACGGGCCGTCTCGCTCCGCAAGGGAGAGCGACATGCCACGTCACGAAGCGGCCCCCTCGCCGACACGTCCTCGAAGCCGGTCGGGAGTCCACGAACGGCCAGCTCCGCTCAGGAGCCTGCGTCCTCGAGGACGCGGTGCCGGCCGGCCTCAAGGGCGGCCACCGTCTGCTCCGTTCCTGACGGCCATCGGATTCGGACGTCGGCCGCCGTGGCAGCACCGAGCGGGACGTCGAGGGCGAGCGTACCCGCACCGAAGCTCCCGCCGGTCCCGACGGTCCGGTGGATCACGCGGTCGCTACCGACCGGACGGACCTCGATGTGGGCGCCGATGGCGGACCGGCTCGAGGCCACGCCCTCGAGAACGAGCGACAGCCAGCGCCCGCCGACGGGGCTCTCAAACAAGACGTTGCGCGCCCGGTCGCCCTCGACGGCGCCGCCCATGACCTGGTAGACGTCTTCGTCGCCGTCGCCGTCCGCGTCGAGGGTGGCGATGGCGTGGCCCTTTTGGAGATGTCCCAGTCCCGACGACAACGTGACGTCTTGGAAGCGGGGCTCGCCCAGCTCGCTCCGGTTCACGAACGCTCGGTTGGGGATAAGGGAGCGCAGGTCAGGAGCGCCGGTGCCCACGTAGATGTCGAGGCGGCCGTCGCCATCGAGGTCGAGCAGGCCCAGGCCCATTCCGAACAGGGGCCGGTCCAGACCGGCGGCGGCGCTCACGTCCCGGAACGTGCCGTCGCCGTTGTTGAGGTAGAGCCGCGTCGTCTCGGCGTCGGACGCGAGGCCGAGGGCTTCGCGGGCCGCGCCCTCGGCGGTTCGGAAAAAGTGCCGGACGTCGTAGCTCACCACCAGCAGATCGTCACGGCCGTCGCCGTCGGCATCGAACCAGACGACGGGGAAGCTAAAGTCCGGCCCTTGGACGCCGGCCCCTTGCGCGCCCTCGACGAACCGCGGCGTGCCGCCGTCGCTCCGGTTGAGGTAGAGCCGGTTGGCGCCGCCCAGGACGGAGACGTAGAGGTCGGGCCGACCGTCGCCCTCGACGTCGCCCCAGGCGACGCCCTTGACGAAGGCCTCGAGGTCGATGCCGGCCTCGAGCGCGGCCGATCGGAACTGGGGGACGCCGTCCCTGAGCCCGTCGTTCAGGTACAGCTCGGAGCGGTGAACCGCCGACGCGTCGGTCTCGCCCAGGGCGTCGGGGTAGGCGCCGCCGCTCTCGTTGCCGACAAACAGGTCGAGGTCGCCGTCGAGGTCGACGTCGGCCCAGGCCGCCGTCTGGGTCGGGTGCTCGGCGCCGAGCCCGGCCGCGTAGGTCACGTCCTCGAAGCGGACCGGCCCACCGGGCTCTGTGACGTTGAGCAGGAGTGAGTTCGGCCAGGACCCGACGGCCCCGAACCAACCGCCGCGCAAGACCAAAACGTCGGCGTCCCCGTCGTTGTCGACGTCGGCGTGGACGGTGTTGAGGCCTCCGGTCAGGCCCCCAAGCCCGGCCTCGGCGGTGCGGTCGGTGAACTGTCCGCCGTCGTTCTCGAGGTACCGGATCGGATCGGCGAGCCCGTAGCTGGTCACGAGCAGGTCGGCGTCGCCGTCGCCGTCGAAGTCCTCGGCCGAGACGCCCCCAGAGATCCCGTCGAGGGCGGCGGCGCGGCTGGGCGCCGTGTTGGTCCACGGCTCGAGCGCGTCGGCGTCCTCGAGGCCCGTGATCCGGTAGGGCTCGGACACGCCGTCGGGGTAGGTTCCGAGCGCGTGGTGGGCCACGTTCAAGAGCCAGCGCGACGAGAGATCGGACGGGTCGGCCTCGAGGACGTCCTCGAGCGTGTCGACAGCGCGCTGGGCACCGTCGGGGTCGTCGTGGACGGCCGCGCCTCGGAACGGGAGCACGCAGACCTCGCCGGCGTGATGATTCGCCAGGCAGTTGGCCTGTTCGCCACGGCGGAGGTAGGCCGGTGCCAGGAGGTCCAGGATGGGGCGCGCGGCGGGCACGTCCTCGAGGTCGCGCGTGCCGAGGGCCGCGTCGGCGAGGTCGACCAGGTGGCGGATCGCGGCGTCGGTGTCGCCGGCGTTGAGCCGCTCGCGCGCGACGTCGAACCGGGCGCGCTGAAGATTGGAGCCGCTGTACCGCCCGAAGTCGGCCTCGAGGCGGTCGGCGCGGTCCGTGTTGAGGACGAAGTACGGCATCGGCGCCGCCTTCGCCTGGGCGACGCGGGCCGCCAGGGTGTCGGCCATCCGCTGCGTCCCGGACGCCGGACCGGGCTGGCAGCCGGCGCCGAACAGGCCGGTGAGAACGAGGACGACGAGGCGGCGACCGTGCATGGCTGGGGTCGGCCTCGAGGCCGGCAGATCTAGCGGAGCGGCAGGGTAATCTCGCGACGGACGTAGCCGGACCGGTCGGGCTCGCCTTCGAAGGCAACCTCGAGGACGAACGCGGGCTCGACGGGGTAGGCGCCTCCCGCCTCAAGGACGGACACGCCCGCCGGGACGGCGCCGAGACCCCGGTCGGTGTGGACG
>NZ_JBARYR010000042.1:0-2622 GCF_049648075.1 Rubrivirga sp.
GTCTGGCGCAACGAGCGCTCGTGGCGCACCGACGACGAGATCCGGTCCGACGCGCTCGCGTTGTGGGACGTCATGAAGATGGGCGTCTGGCGCGGCTGCCACACCGACGGCGTCCTGCCCGGCGGCCTCGAGGTCGAGCGCCGCGCCGCCGCCATCGCCCGGACCTTGTTGCCCAACAGCGACGGCCTCGAGGTCGACGAGTGGATCGCGGCCATCCGGGCCGAGACGTACCGCTTCCCCCAGATTCTCAAGTGGGTGAGCGCGTTCGCACTCGCGGTCAACGAGGAGAACGCGAACCTGGGGCGCGTGGTCACGGCGCCCACGAACGGCGCCGCCGGTGTGATCCCGGCCGTCCTGATGTACCACGTCTGCTTCTCGGAAGACCCCGTCCTCGAGGGCGCCATCGTCGACTTCCTGATGGTGGCGGGTGAGGTCGGGACGTTCTTCAAGAAGGGCGCCACGATCTCGGCGGCGATGGGCGGCTGCCAGGCCGAGATCGGCGTGTCGAGCGCGATGGCCGCTGCGGCGCTGTGCGAGGCCGAGGGCGGGACGCCGTCGCAGGCGTTCCAGGCGGCTGAGATCGCGATGGAGCACCACCTGGGCATGACGTGCGACCCGATCGGCGGGTTGGTCCAGATCCCGTGCATCGAGCGCAATACGATGGGCGCCGTCAAGGCGATCAACGCCGCTCAACTCGCTGCCGAAGGAGCCCCTGAGCGCGCTCGCGTGTCTCTCGACGCCGTGATCCGAACGCTGCGACAGACAGCCGAGGACATGTCCGACCGGTACAAGGAGACGTCGCAGGGCGGGCTCGCGACGAACGTCTCGGTCCGGTTCACCGAGTGCTAGGTCCGCCCTCGAGGGCGCCTATCGCCCTCGAGTGAGCGCCGCTCTCGCTCGGATCACCTTCGGGGCGTCCTCTCCCAGCGCCGAGGCCAGTTCCGGTATCGCTTGGTCCAGAAGCTGTTGTCCGCGGTCGCGTTGGCCCGTTGCGAGGAGGGCTTCGCCCAGAAGAGCAGCCGCGTAGTGACCGTCAGCGGCCATGCTTCTATGGCCCGGTCGGTTCAGGGCCTCGCGGCCTGCTGTCGCCTGCTGGAGCGGGCCGAGAGCGTCTTCGGCACGGTTCAGCTTGAGCCGCAACTCGCCGAGCCAGAGCCCAGCGTACGCGCGGTTCTTGCTCGATTCAGGAAGGTCGGCAGATGCCTCGAAGGCGCGGGAGTAGTACGACTCCGCTTGGTCGAGCCGCTCTCGAGCCTGCGCGGTCTGTCCGGCCCAGACGTACACCCCGATGATGACCGCTGACTCGGGTCCGTAGGCCTCGATGGAGAGTGGGATGGCCTGCTCCCATACCTCGGCTGCGTCGCCATACCGTCCGGCTTGGTGGAGGACTCGGCCGTAGGCGCCAACCGACGACGGGTACCTCGTGCTGCCAGGACCGTAAACCTCCTTCGCGAGCGCAACGTGGCGAGCTGAGGCCTCAACCGCCTCGTCGTATCGCTCTTGGGAAGACAGCACGTCACGAAGGAGGGAGACGACCTCGACCAAAAGAGGCGCGTCGTCGGCCTGCTCCGCGATTCGGACAGCGGCCCGGACGTCGCGTTCGGCCTCGAGGTCGTCGTCCTCGACGGCGGCGCGCGTGGCGAGGGCCTCGGCGATCCGAGCGTCGCCCGTGGGGAGCACGCGCCGGCGGAGGGCGAGAGCCTCGTTGGCGTGTTGCCAAGCCTCGTCGCGCTGGCCAGTCATCCCCAACAGCTCGGACAGCGACACGAGCGCGACGGACCGGTCGTAGGGCGCTTGCGACGCTGGAAGGTTGGCGAGCGACTCGCGAAACAGCGGCTCCATCCGGCCGTGCTGATGGATCATCGAGACCCTCGAGCCGAGTAGTGTCAAAAGCCTGCCGAGGCGGGGGCTCCCCTCGCCGTCGATGCGCCGGGACAGGGCGACGGCCTCTTCGACAGCCGTGACGGTCTGTTGGGGGTTCATCTCCCGACCTGCCGCGAGTCGTACCTGGGCGTCCAGCGCCGCAAGCAGGACGTCGTCATCGACCGTTCGAGCGTTCTCTACGGCGCGATCCAGAAGGGGACCGCCTCGCTCAGGGGACGCGATAAACGCGGCCCGTCCCAGCAGAATCTCAGCGCGAACAGCCTCGGCGGGGTCCGGTGCCGTGCCGCCGGGCTGTCGGATGGCGAGTGCCCGACGGGCCATCGCTTCCGCCGAGTCGGGTCGCCCTTGCCCGAGGTACGCGTCCGCGACCACAGCCAGGAGGCGGGCTTGGAGGTCCGGTTGGCCCGCGAGTTCGGCCTCGATGCGCTGGGCGCCCCGGCCGATGAGGTCGAGCGTGGAGCGCGGCGCGTCGGCGGTGGCCGGGTTGGACTCGTGAAAGATGTCCGCCAGGAAGTCGGCGGTGGCCTGGCTGCGGTCGGCCTCGAGGCGGGTTTCGCGCGCCTGGAGCAGTGTCGAGACTGCACCACCCAGGATGGCGATCGCGACCAAGGCGGCGGCGGCAACGCTCGTCCGATGCTTGCGCACGAACCGTCGCATTCGCTCGCCGGTCGAGGGCAGCCGGGCGTCGATGGGCTCGTCGCGGAGCCAGCGGTCGAGGTCGGCGGCGAACGCCTCGGC
>NZ_JBARYR010000043.1:0-5056 GCF_049648075.1 Rubrivirga sp.
GAGTCGCCGTCGACCGAGCCGAAGTTGCCCTGGCCGTCCACCAAAGGTCCCCGAACGGCAAAGTCCTGGGCCATACGGACGAGTGCGTCGTAGACCGACTGGTCGCCGTGTGGGTGGTACTTGCCTAGCACCTCGCCCACGATGCGGGCGCTCTTCTTGTGCGCGCGCCCCGCCGCCAGACCAAGCTCCTGCATCCCGTAGAGCACGCGCCGCTGGACGGGCTTGAGTCCGTCGCGGACGTCGGGCAGCGCCCGGCTCACGATCACCGACATCGAGTAGTCGATGTAGGAGGACTTCATTTCCTCCTCGATGTTGATCGGGATGATCCGGGAGGAACTGTCGGGGATCTCGGCCATGAACTGGGGGGACGAAAAAGCGAAAATCGTATCTCAGCGAAGATACCGAAACCCGTGTGCCATCGTCCTGTCGCAATCGAGCTCTCTAAGACGCTTCGGCGACGCCCTCAGGCTGAGCGTGTAAGGTAGACTAGGGGATGTCCTTACTTGTGTTCCGGCGGCTCCCTTCTAGACATCGTGCACAAGTTGCCTACTCTGCGCTCTAGCGCCCACACGCCGACGCTCCCTTCTGCACATTCGCGGCTCCTCGCCGTCTGATCCATAATGCCCTCCCCGACAAAGATCCTGGTCGTCGACGACCATCCGATTGTGCGACAGGGCCTTGATCGGCTTCTCGAGAGCGAGCCGGACCTGACGGTCGCGTGGGAGGCGTCCACTGCCGACGAGGCGCTCCAGGTGCTCGACAACCACGAGGTCGACTTTGTCTTGCTCGACATCGGGCTTAAACAAGGGTCGGGTCTCGACCTAATCGGCCAGATCCGCTCCCGGAAGGAGGACCTCCCGATCCTGGTCCTGTCGATGCACCAAGAGCGGTTCTACGCCGAGCGTGTGCTCCGAGGAGGGGCGCAGGGGTACGTGATGAAGCAGGGCGATCCTGCCGAGATCGTCCCGGCCATCCGCCGCGTGCTGTCCGGCGACCTGTACCTCAGCCCGTCCCTCGCGGACGAGTTGGTGCGGCGCGCCGTCGACGGACGGGACGAGGCTCGACCGGCCGTCGAGCAATTGTCGGACCGCGAGACAGAAGTCGTCCGGCTGATCGGGAGCGGGCTCTCGACGCGGGAGATCGCCGAGGAACTCAACCTGTCCGTCAAGACGATCGAGAGCTACCGCGCCAACGTCAAGCGCAAGCTGGGTCTGAGGAGCGGGTCGGAGCTGGCCCGGTTCGCCTACGACTGGACGAGCCGCTCGATGGGCGTCACGGCAGGGTAGGGGCGTCCTAGAGGACGAGGGATACGCATTGCGGCGGGCTGGCTGGTGCCCGGTCTCGGCACAAGGAACCACGCTGCCGAACAAGCAGGCTTGCGGGCGCGAACCTGCGACCGGGAATGTCCCTGTTTGATGGGAGCACCGTTCCAGCCGATACAGCACGGGTCCCCTTTCTCGACCCGATGCGCTTGATTCTCCTGGCGGCCCTCGCTCTCATTGTCTCCGTGTCTCCGCACGCGCAGACCGCCTTTCTCGACCTGTGCCGAAGTCAGCCGAGCGACTTCGACACGGACGCCATGTGCGGGTGCACCGTGGACCGCGCCCTCGAGGCCGGCATCTCGCCGCAGATGCTCGATGCCGTAGCCGTCGTCCTCGATCAGGAGGACTCGCTCGATCCAGCCGACATCTCCCCCGAGGTCCTCGAGGCCGGCGACGTGATCGTGGGTCTCACCCTCGATTGTGCCCTTCGGCCGGATGCTAGCGACGGCCAAGCCTCGTCCTCCGAGATCAGCCCGGTCGAGCGAGAGTCGTTCACGGTTGGAGGGACCCCGGTCCCGCCGGCGGTCGCGGGCGCCCTCGGTCAGCAGTCGTCACGCTTTGTCCGAGAGTGCTCGGTGTCACCCGATGTGCAGGGGATCCCGGGCGTCTCGGCCGGTGAGCTGTGCCAGTGCGTCGCCGAGGAATCGCTGGGTCAGGGGGTTACGGCAGCGACGCTCGATGCGAGTCTCGCCTACGAGACCCCTGAGCAAGTCGCGGCTGCTCCCCTGGTCGTCCGCAACGCATCCGATGTGGCGATGCGAGCGGCCGTCCAGTGCGCGCGCGCGATCCAGACCGGGCAGCGCACAGCGTCGTTGTCATCTGGCCCGACGGGCGTGCTGCGTACCACGGGAGCGGCGCCCGCCGACGTCCATATGGGGCAGGGTGAGCCTCCCGTCCGTGCTGAGCAGCGAGGGACGGGAGCGCCGATCCGCATCGTGGAGTAGGTCGTGAAACCGCTTACGCAGATTGTAGGACGCGGCCAAGGGGGCGCTCCGTAGGTTGCTGGTTCACGTCTGTCAGCACCCTCGCTCATGCCCCGTCCCACGCCTCGCCGAACGAAGATCGTCTGCACCCTCGGCCCTGCCGTGGCCTCGAGAGAAGGGGTCCGCGCGCTGATCGGTGCCGGAATGGACGTGGCCCGGCTCAACTTCAGCCACGGCACGCACGATGACCACCGGCGGATGATGGGGATCGTGCGCGAGGAGGCGCGGTCTGCGGGGCGAGTCGTGCCCATCCTGCAGGATCTTCAGGGGCCGAAAATCCGCTTGGGAATCGTCGAGGACGGAGCCGAAATCCACATCGGCGATACCGTCGTGTTGACGAGCGAGCCCATCGAGGTCGGGACGGCGGACCGAGTCCACGTGAGCTACGACGCGCTCGCCGAAGAGGTGTCCGAGGGCAACCGGATCCTGCTCGACGACGGCAACCTGGAGCTGGTGGTGAAGCGAGTCAACGGTCACGACGTGACCACGGAGGTCATCGTCGGCGGTCCGCTTCGGTCGCGGAAGGGGGTGAACCTTCCCGAGCTCAAGAGCGCGCGGCCGTCCTTGACGGACAAAGACATCGAGGACCTGGCGTTCGGATTAGAGAACGACGTCGACCTGATCGCTCTCTCGTTCGTCCGAAGCGGGGCCGACGTAGACGACCTGACGCGCCGGATCCGAGCGGCTGGGAAGACGACCCCCGTCATCTCGAAGATCGAGAAGCCCGAGGCCGTCCACGACTTCGACGCCATCTTGGAGGCGTCCGGCGGGATCATGGTGGCGCGCGGAGACTTGGGCATCGAGATCCCGATGCAGAACGTGCCCATCGTCCAGAAGCAGCTGATCCGGGCCTGCCTCGAGGCTTCGAAGCCGGTCATCACGGCGACCCAGATGTTGGAGTCGATGATGGAGAACCCGCGCCCGACACGCGCGGAGGCCACCGACGTCGCCAACGCCGTCTTCGACGGGTCCGACGCGGTGATGCTCTCCGGCGAGACGGCCGCGGGCAAGTATCCCATCGAGGCCGTCCGCGTGATGGACGAGATCGTGCGGCAGGCGGAGGCGAACCGCCGAGGGCTCGGAGGCCGCCAGGCCTTGGCGGCCGTCGGCGACTCGGAGCAGCCCGTGACGGACGCGGTCTCCTACACCGCTGTCCGGCTGGCGGACGAGACCCAGGCGGACGCCGTCGCGTGCCTGACCCACTCGGGCTCGACGGCCCGCTCGATCGCGAGCCACCGCCCGGACGTCCCGATCTACGCGTTTACAGACGACGAGTCGGCGCTGGGCCGGATGGCGCTGACGTGGGGCGTGGAGCCCATCGCGATCGCCTTCCAGGAGCACACCGACGACGGCGTCCGCTCGGTCCACCGCGAGCTCTTGAGCCGCGGCTACCACGACAAGGGCGACCGCGTGGTCATCACGGCCGGCCTCCCATTGCCCTCGATGGGCCGCACCAACATGATCCACGTCACGACGCTGGGCGAGGACTGGGTGTAGCTCGCGGGTAAGGAGGGAAGGGGTACGTGGCGTCCTCGAGGTCGGTGCGCTGCTGGGATGGGAGTCATCGTTCTTGGTGACGGGTCGTCGGGTTAGCCCTCGAGGGCGGTGAGCGCAGCCGGATCCGCCTTGAAGTCAACTCATCCTCGTTGCCGAGGCGGACCAGCGCCGTCGGACGTGGCGCGTCGAGATCCCTCGGCGAGCCCGGGATGACGTTGTCGTGGCGCTGAGGACGTCGAGGAGCGGAGGTACGATGGCTGGGACCATAACTATATCTTCTACCCTACCGCAAACTCACCCGCCCGTCATTCTGAGCGGAGCGCAGCGGAGTCGAAGAATCTCGACGCGCCACGTCTCGCTAGAGTGCTTCGTTCTCGAGGTCCGCGAGCCACATCCTATGTGTCCCCGCCTGCGCGGGGACGACTCTCGTGAGTTTGTGCCGAGTCATCGTCCTCGAGGTCGACCGCTTCCGCGTTGAGTCGGCGCACGGATCCGGCGGGGCGGACGTTCGTGCCTCGAGGACGGCTCGGCCAGGCCGTAGCTTCCTCGTCCACACGCCCCCGACCGCGCCGACCCTCCGCTACCTCGCTTTCGTTTTCGTCTCGACTCTGGTCCTGATGCGCGTCGTACAGTCGGCTCGGTTTCACATGGTGCTCGCCGTCGTGGTGGCGAGCGTCGTATCCGGTTGCCGCCCGGGGACCGCGCTGCACAGCCGGTTCAACAACTTCCGCGCGTACTACAACACGTACTACAACGCGGAGCGCGCCCTCGAGGCCGGCGAGGAGCGGCTCGAGCAGTCGTCGGTGACCATCGACCGGACCCGGCTCGTCTCCGTCTTTCCGGCGACGTCGGGGAGCAACCAGGGCGAGTCGTTCCAGGAGGCCATCGACAAGAGCGCCGACTTGCTCCGCGAGCGACCGGACTCGAAGTGGGCCGACGACGCGCTGCTGGTGATCGGCAAGGCGTACTTCTACCAGCGCAACCTGGCCGGAGCCGAGCAGAAGTTCAAGGAGACCATCGCCGCCGCCGAACTCGCTGAGGAGCGCCGGCTGGGCGACGAGGCCGTGTTCTGGCTCGGGCGGACCTACGCCGCGATGAACCGCTTTGACGAGGGGATCGCCACCCTCGAGGGCGGGATCGAGCGAGACGGCGTCGACCGCCGGTGGGCGGGCCGGATGCAGATCGCGCTCGGGGAGCTCTACGCCCGTGCCCGGCGCTGGGAGGAGGCCGCGGACGCGCTCCGGGCCGGTGCAC
>NZ_JBARYR010000044.1:0-2670 GCF_049648075.1 Rubrivirga sp.
CGCCCCTACGGGAAACCTCGAGGTCGGGCCAGGCCACGCCGCCGCATCTCGCTCGCCGCCGAGGCCGAGTCGACCTCGAGGGCGGCGTACCCGATACCGGGATCTTGGACACGGCCTAGTACGACCGCGCGAACACGACCAGCCCGTCCGAAGGCTCGCCGCTCACGGGGTCGGTCCCCGCCTCGTCGGTCTCCGTGCCGGGGAACTGGCCGGGGAAGGGGACGCAGCGGATGGTCGCCTTGGTCTCCGCCTTGATCTTGGCCTCGGTCTCGGCGGTCCCGTCCCAGTGCATCAGGACGAACCCGCCGTCCTCGATCTGGCTTTTGAACGCGTCGTAGCTGTCGGCGACCGTCGTCATGTCGCGGCGCATGGCGTAGGCGCGGTCGTAGAGCGCCTTCTGGATGTCGTGCAGCGCTTCGCGCACGGCCGTCACGATCTCGCGCTGGCTCACCGACGTCTTTTCCCCCGTGTCGCGCCGCGCCATCTCGGCGGCCCCGTTCTTGACGTCGCGCGGGCCGACGGCCAGCCGGACGGGGACGCCCTCGACCTCGTACTGGGCAAACTTCCAGCCCGGCCGGTACTGGTCGCGGTCGTCGAGGACGACGCGGTAGCCCGCCTTCGTCAACGAGTCGCGCATGTCGGCGGCGGCCTCGAGGACGGCCGAGTTGTCGCCGTTCTTGCGCGTGATCGGGACGATGGCGACCTGGACCGGCGCCAGCTTGGGCGGCATGATGACGCCCTGGTCGTCGCCGTGCGTCATGATCAACGCGCCGATGAGACGCGTGCTGACGCCCCACGACGTCGCCCAGACGTGCTCCTGCTCGTTGTCCTTGTTCTGGAACGTGCAGTCGAACGCCTTGGCAAAGTTCTGTCCCAGGAAGTGGCTCGTCCCGGCCTGCAGCGCCTTGCCGTCCTGCATCATGGCCTCGATGCAGTACGTGTCGACGGCGCCGGGGAACCGCTCGGACGCCGTCTTGACGCCCTTGATGACGGGCATCGCCATCCACTCTTCGGCGAACTCGGCGTAGACGTCGAGCATGGTCCGGGTCTCCTCGACGGCCTCGTCCTCGGTCGCGTGGGCCGTGTGGCCCTCCTGCCACAGGAACTCGGCGGTGCGCAGGAACAGGCGTGTCCGCATCTCCCACCGGACGACGTTGGCCCACTGGTTCAGCTTGAGCGGCAGGTCGCGCCAGCTCTGGATCCACCTCGAGTACGTGTCCCAGATGATCGTCTCGGACGTCGGGCGGACGATCAACGGCTCCTCTAGCTCCGCATCGGGGTCCACGATCAGGTCGCCGTCCTGCTCCTTGAGGCGGTAGTGCGTGACCACGGCGCACTCCTTCGCGAAGCCCTCGACGTGCTCGGCTTCCTTGGCCAAAAAGCTCTTCGGGATGAAGAGGGGGAAGTAGGCGTTGCGGTGGCCGGTCGCCTTGAACATCCCGTCCAAGCCGTCGCGCATGTTCTCCCACAGCTCGTAGCCGTTGGGCGGGAGCACCATCGAGCCGCGAACGGGCGACGTCTCGGCCAGTTTGGCCGCTCGGATGACGTCTTGGTACCACTGTGCGTAGTCGTCGGCGCGGGGCGTGATGGTCTCGGCCATGTGCGTACGTTGAGCGCGACCTCGAGGACGTGGATCGAGATGCCGATGGTCGGCGTTACCTCTCCGCCACGGGGCGCGGCTCTCTCTTGTAATGGGGCCGGAAGCTACCCCCGGCGCTCGCGTCGAGGCCGGCCCGACTCCCCTTCGCACGGCCTTCGCCCTCGCTCACACTCCTGCCATGCGCCTTTCCTTCCGCCCGCTCGCCGTTCTCGTTCTGGCCGCCGGCCTGACCGGCTGCGCCACGACGTTCCGCAGCGCCGAGCCCGAGCCCTCTTACCAAGCCGCCCCCGATGCGCCGGCCGCCCAGGCCGACCCTGAAGGTCCCGCCCGCGTCGGGCTCGCGGCCACGATGGAGCTTCCGGAGAACCCGTACGGCGACACGGCCGTGGTGGACATCCCGGACCCGGCCGACATCGCCTCGGGCGCCGTCCCGTTCGGGACCGTCGACACCGACAGCATCGACGCGTCCGACATCACGGTCTCCCGCTACTACTACGAAGACGAGAACACGCTCTACTACGAGGACGTCGCGGCCGACCTCGAGGACGACGGGCAGGGCTACGACGACGACGTGTACTACGGCGGCTACGACGCGGGCTACTACCGGTTTTCGGACCCGGCCTTCCACCCGTCGCCATTCACCTACTACCGCCCGTACCGCACGTACCGGCCCTACGTCCACTTTGGGTGGTACGACACGTGGCACCTGCGCCACCGCTGGGGCCGCGGCTACTACGCCGGTGGTTTCTACCACGACCCCTTCTTCGACCCGTGGTTCTACGACCCGTGGTACGGGCCGGGCCTCAACGTCTCGTTCGGATGGGGTGGCTTCGGGTATGGGTTTGGCGGGTTTGGATATGGCCGCGGCTTCCGAGACGGCTACTGGGCCGGCCGGCACTCGGGCTACTACGGCCCCGGCTACTACGGCCGCCCTCGGCACCGTCAGTTCTACGACGGCGTGAGGGGCGGGGACGACGGCCGCCGAGGTCGTGTCCAGGCGATCCCGGGCACGCGCGTCGCGCAGTCGAGTCCCGACCCGGCACGTCAGCCGGCACGTCGCGGGTTGGCTC
>NZ_JBARYR010000045.1:0-2001 GCF_049648075.1 Rubrivirga sp.
GCCGAACCCCGCTACCAGGCGGGCCTTCGTTACCGTTCGGCTGCCCGCTCCTAGCGCCGTCACGGCCAAGGTCTTTGACGCGCTCGGCCGGCGCGTGGCGGTCCTCCACGACGGTGCGCTCGGGGCCGGGGCGCACCGGTTCGACCTCGACGTGGGCGGTCTCGCGCCCGGCCTCTACGTCGTCCGCTCTGTGTGGGCAGGGGGCGCCCAGTCGCACCCGTTCGCGGTCGTCCGCTGAGCGGCGCTGTGGCGACCGCCCCCGTCGGCCTCGCCTTGAGGGCGAGCTACCGACCGAGCGCGAGCCGGACGACCGGCGCCACCGACGTCCGCCGGTCTCCCGTGAGCCGTGCGACCTGGACATCGGCCCCGAGCCGAATGCGACCGACCGGAACGGCGGCCCCGACCTCGAGGCCGGCGCGGTAGCTCCGGGAGTCCCACACGGGAAGAACTCGCTGGCCGAACGCTCCGGCGTGAACCTCGAGGCCACGAGCCACCGTCCGGTACGCCAGTGCCATCCCAACTGCGACGGCCTGCTCGCCCTCGAAGCGCCGGGTACACGGCTCCGGACAGCCTCCGACGTAGAATCCCGAGTCGAGGACGGGGCGCGTGTACGGCAGCTCTCGCGTCCACGACAGCGACGGCTCCAAGCCCCATCCGCTCCCGGCGAATCGAGCCCGCGCCTCCGTGTGGATCGCCACGCCCTCGAAGCCGGACGCGTACCCGGCGCCCACCGTGAGGCCGGTCGGAACGTCTTGTGCGGAGACCGACAGGGCGGCGAGGGAGACCAGCAGGACGAGTGCGCGCATCGAGGTCGGGCGGGAAGTCCGCGAAAGTAGTCGTCCTCGAGGACGATCCGGTCCCATTGTGCGTGCCCGGCCTCGAGGTCGCTACAGCCCGAGCCGGACCGTCGCGAGGTGCATCAGCTCGTCGCCGAACGGCTCGACCACGACGGCGTAGTCCAGTTTCAGGTCGAGCTCGCCCAGGCGTTGCTCCAGGCCGAACCCGGCCGACGGCCGGAGCTCACCGGCCTGTCCCGCGCCGATCCGGTCGAGGCCGCCACGGACCGCGAACCCGTCGACGATCCAGACCTCGGCTCCCGCGCGGCCCAGGACGTCGGCGAGCGTGAAGTCGAGCGTCTCGGTCCGCGCCGACGGCTCGGTCCCGACGACTTCTACACCGTCGGGGCGGACGGTCTCGGCACGCTGGATGAACAGCTCGGCCTCGGCCGAGACAGTCACGCGGGGACGGCCACCGGAGCGCTCGCCGGTCGCGTACGACAGGCCGCCCCTGAGGCGCGTCGGGAAGTAGTCTGTGGCGGACGCCGTAACGGTGCCGCTCGCGTTCCACTCGTAGCGGGCGAACAGGTCCTCGACGACGACCGCCGCTGAGAGCTTGTCGCTGAGCCGGGCCGTCGTTCCGAGCGAGATGCCGATGGCCGTCGGCGCACTGACGCCGGGGAACAGGTCGTTGCGATACAGGCGGAGACCAATTCCTGCCGAGACGCGGCTCGAGAACTGCGTCCCGAACGCGGCGAAGAACGCGGTCTCGCTGGCCTCGAACGTCCCGCCCTCGACGGGTCCGTCGGTCGGCACGCCGCTCGCGTCGCGGCCGTCGATGTTGTCGACGCCGAACGAGACGACGCCCGCGGCGAAGCCGGACTTCGGCTTGAGCGGAGCGGCGACCTGAACCGAGCTAAACGAGCGGTCATAGGCCAGAATCCCGGCCGAGAGCTCGACGCCCTGCGAGGGCTGGAACGGCGTCAACGCCGGGTTGAAGTACGGGCTCGCCAACCCGGAGCGGTCGGCCGACTGAGCTGGCAGCGCGAGCGACCGCGCGCCCATGCCCATCCGTGCAAACACACCGGCGCCCTGCGCCATCGAGGTCGGCACGACGGTCAGCAGAACCGCAATCGTGCAGACGACCTCGAGGACGACGCACGTCCCCAACCCCCGGCCCCTAATCCCTATTCCCCTCATCATTGGATCACCAGGATGCGGCCGG
>NZ_JBARYR010000046.1:0-1846 GCF_049648075.1 Rubrivirga sp.
GTGTCGATGCAAGTCACCCACATGCGCGACCTCGACCTGGGCGTCAACACCGAGCACGTCGTGGTCATCCCCGCGCCCCGCGTCCGCCCCGACGGCGCCGACCGCGCCTCCGACCTCGAGGTGTTCAAGAGCGCGCTCGCCCAGGTCCCGTCCGTCCTCGAGGTCGCCGCGTCGCAGACCGTCCCCGGGCAGGGCCACAACATGGGCACGGACGGCATCCGGCTCGACGGCTCGGACCAGTCGGTCCGGGGCTCCATCACCGACGTCGACGCCGACTTTCCCGGCCTGTACGACCTGACCCTGGTCGCCGGCCGCGCGTTCGACGGCCTCTCCGCTCCACTCGAGGGCGAGCCCATCCCCGTCTTGGCGACGGAGTCGATGGTCGCGACGCTCGGCTTCCCTGCTCCTGAGCAAGCGCTCGGTGCGGGCGTGACCCTGAGCGGGCGCGACGCGGAGATCATCGGCGTCCTCGAGGACGCGCACTGGTCGTCGGCGCACCAAGCGCGGGAGGATGCGTTCCTGGCATTCAACCCGGCCGGTCACCAGGTATCGGTCAAGGTCGGCGCCGACGCGTTGCCGCAGACACTGACCGCCCTCGAGGACGCCTACGTGTCGCTCTTCCCGGGCAACCCGTTCCAGGTCACGTTCGTGGACGCGCTCTTCGACGCCGAGTACCGGGCCGACCAGCGCTTCGCGACGCTGTTCACGCTGTTCGCGGGCCTGGCCGTGCTGATCGCGTGTCTCGGACTGGTCGGGCTGGCGGCGTTCACGGCCGAGCAGCGACGCAAGGAGATCGGCGTCCGCAAGGTACTGGGCGCGTCGGTCGCGAGCGTGGTTGGGCTGCTCTCGCGCGACTTCGTCCGGCTCGTCCTGGTCGGCGCGGTCGTCGCGACGCCGGTCGCGTGGTGGGTCCTGAGCGTGTGGCTCGAGGACTACGCCTACCGGATCGACCTCGGGCCGCTCCCGTTCGTTGCAGCCGCGGGCGCCGCCATGATCGCGGCGTTCGTCGCAGTCATCAGCCAGTCGCTCCGCGCCGCGATGACGGATCCCGTTCGGGCGCTGCGAGCGGAGTGAGGCTCGTCCTCGAGGATGGAGCTGACGCCACCCTGACTATGAGTGTCGTCCTCGAGGCCGTGATCTAGGCGTGGAGACGCCAGGCGAGCAGGACGCGGCCGATGTTTCCGATCGCCTCGGGGAGATGGACCCGGTAGCTCTCGGCGGCCGAGGCGTCGGCCCCGTCAGTCACCGCGCGGATCTCGACGAACGGAACGTTGCTGAACGCCGCGGCCCGCGCACCACCGGCCCCCTCCCACGCGACGCACAGCGCTCCCGTCAACTCGACCAGCGCCGCCGCTCGCACCGGATCGACGATGTCTTCGTCGCCACCTGCGATGGGTCCCGAGTGAACGCGGAAGCCGTCACGCTCGGGCTGAGCGCTCAGGATCGTCTCGCGCAGCTTCCTCGAGGACGGGTGCCTCGGAGGTGGCCCGACGCCGTGGAAGCGAGTCTTGTAGTCGTGCTCCACGGCCTCCGTCCCCACGACGACGTCACCGGCCTGGAGATCAGGACTCAACGCACCTGCAGCGCCGACGACGATGACGGCCTCGAAGGGGCCTCTCGTGTCGATCAGGTGCTGCGTCACGAGCGCGAATTGGGCTTTCCCATGGCCCGCTGCCGCGCACGTCAGCCCGAGATCGGGAGCGGCGAGAGAGGGGACGCGGCCCGGCTGTCGTTGGACCAGGTGCCCCTCGCTCAGCAACAGAGCTTCGAGGGCAGCCAGCTCCTTCTCGACGGGCGTTGCGAGGAGAACCAGAGACATGGAGTGAAAGGTCGGGCCGTGATATCG
>NZ_JBARYR010000047.1:0-4908 GCF_049648075.1 Rubrivirga sp.
AGGTCGGGCAGCGGACGTGGGGTGGCAAGCCGTGGGCCGTCGCGGTGACCCACGACCTCGATGCGGTTCGGACCCACCGGCTGCGCGCGGGCCTGGGGAGTCTGGGTCGAGGCCGCGTCCTCGAGGCCGCTCAGCGGGCGTTCGGACCGGACCGGCGACGGGCCAGCGTCCTCGACCTCGAGGGCGTCTCGGCTCGGCACGACGCGGGGGCGACCTGGTTCGTCAAGCCCGGAGCGTGGACACAAGAAGACGTTCCCGGCGGCCTCGACCCGTGGCTCATCGAGACGCTGACCGCGTGGAGCGACAGCGGTCACGAAGTCGGCTGGCATCCCGGGTACGGGACGTACGGTCGGCCCGACCGCCTCGAGGCCGAGCGCTCCCGCTTCCACGACGCGTTCGGCCACCCGCCGACCCTGGCTCGAACCCACTTTCTCCGCTGGTCCGACCCCGACACGCTCCGCGATCTGCTCGAGGCCGGCGTCCGCGTCGACAGCACGCTGGGGTTCGCCGAGAACGAGGGGTTCCGGCGCGGCACGAGCCACCCGTTTCGCGTCTTCGACCTCGAGGCCGACGCCGTCACGGAGCTGTGGGAGATGCCGCTCGCCGTCATGGACACGACGCTCACGGACTACCGCGAGCTGCGCGGTGCCGCCCTCGAGGACGCGGTCACGAACGTGTTCGAGGCGGCCGAGCGTGCCGGCGGCGTGGCCGTCGTGCTGTGGCACAACCAGATGGGCGGGGACACGGCCGGGTGGGCGTCTCGACTAGACACCCTCGACCGCGTCATCGGACGCGCTCGCACCCGTGGCGCGGCGGTCGGGCCGGTCGGGTCGCTCGTAGCGGGCTGGAGAGGCGCATAGGCACGAATTGATCGTGTAGTGGCTTGCCTGGCATACCGTTTTCAGGTGCTCTACGAAACGGCGCAGATCTCAGGAACGAGAGCCCGGCCTGTCCATACCACTCGGCCGCACCCCTGCGGCACTTCCTCGACCGCATGGGCCTCTTTACAAAGACCGCCGCCGAGCGTCTCGGCCCCGACCTTCTCGACCAACTCCCGCTCGGGATCTCGGTCTACCGCTTGGAGAACCCCGACGACGCCGGGTCGCTGCGGGTCGTGTACTCGAACCCCGCGAGCAGCGAGATCACGGGGCTCGACCTCGAGGCCGAGACGGGGAAGCTTCTCACGGAGGTGGCCCCGGGGATAGCGGAGACGGAGTTCGCCGAGCTCTACGCTGAGGTCGTCCGAACGCAGACGTCTCGCGATCTCGGGACCATCGAGTACGGCGACGACCGAATCGAGTCGTCGCTGTTCGCCGTCCGGGCGTTCCCAATCAGTGAGAGCGATGTCGCCGTCGTCTTCGAGGACGTGAGCGACCGGGCCGAGGTCCGCGCGCTCCGCCAATCGCAGGAGGAGGTCCAGAGGGTGCGAGCGCGCTTCGAGGTGCTGTTCGACGCCATCGACGACGTGCTGCTGGTGTACCCGCTAGGTCCCGATGGCCCCGAGCCGCTCATCGCCTTCAACGAGGCCGCGGTCGCTCGGTACGGCTACACCGCCGACCAACTCCGCGGGATGACCGTGCGAGACCTTATCGACCTCGACCGAGTCGACCTCTCGGTGTCCCTCACCGAGCTGCGCCGAACGCGCCGCGCCACCTTCGACTCCGTCCACCTGACGTGCGACGGGACTCAACTCCCCATGTCGACGGCCGCCCGGTTGGTCGAATACGACGGGCGGCTGTGCGTCATCGCCCTGTGCCGCGACGACTCGGACAGCCGCCAGTTTCGACGAGAGCTCGCCCGCGCCAACTCTCGCCTCGAGCGGGCCGTCGATGAGCGCACCGAGCAACTCGAGGCGTTTTCCGATGACCTCAAGATCTTGCACGGGATCACGACGCAGGAATACGGCTCGCACGAAGACCGCGTCCGCGCCTACCTCGAGGCCGGCCGCGACATGTTCGATCTCCCCATCGGGATCCTGTCCGCGACGCCGCTCGATCCCAAGACCGGCGAGCGGCTGTACCGCCTCGAGGCCGTTATCGCACCGGACCCCGCCCTCGAGCCAGGCCTGACGGTCCCCATCGGGGAGGCGTTCTGCGACGCCGTCCTCGAGCGCGAGTCGACGGTCGTCTACGCCGATGCCCAGGACGAGAACCCGGCGCACCCGGCGTGCTCGAACCGAGGGCTCCGGGCCTTTATCGGGACGCCGATCTACGTCGAGGGCGAGATCGTGGGGACGCTCAACTTTGTCTCGCCCGAGCCTCGGCAGAACGGGTTCTCGTCGTCCGAGCGAGACCTCATCGAAGTCATGGCCCAGGCTATCGGTCGGCGGATCGAGGCCCGGCGGATTCAGGAGGAGCGCGCCATGGCGCAGGAGCGCTACCGGTCCATCGTGGAGACGGTGGACGCCGGCGTGATCGTGGTGGACACGGACTTCCGACTCATCATGTCGAACCCGTCCGCTCAAGCGTTTTTGGGTCTCGACGCTGACGAGGGGCTGACGCAAGAAGGAGCCGTCACCAAGCGCTGGCCGATGATCGACCTCGAGGGGCACCTTATCGAGCCCGAGGATCTCCCGGAGCGTTCCGTGCTGACGACGGGCGTGCCGGTTCGAGGCGCCATCCAGGGCGTGTGCCCTCCGAGCGGCGGCGTCCGGTGGTACCGCGTCAACGCGACCCCGATCGACGAGGACCAAGACGGCGCGCCCGATGCGGTCGTGGTCTCGTTCCACGACGTCAGCGACCTCCGCGAGTCCGTCGCCGCGACCGAGCGGACCCAGAGCGTCCTGCGCTCCGTCCTTGAGGCCTCGCCGGACGGCGTCATCGCGTTCCGCTCCGTCCGCAACGACGACCGCGACGTCGTCGACTTTGAGTTCCTGGTCGTCAACACGCGAGCGAGCGAGATCGTGGGACGCGAGGCGCGCGACCTGATCGGCGAGAGGCTGCTCGACGTCTTTCCCGGAAACCGGGAGACCGGCTTGTTCGACGCCTACGTCGGGGTCGTGGAGACCGGAGCCCGGTTCGATACGAGGCTCGACTACACGCACGACGACCTCGACACGACCCTGCGAATCACGGCCGTCCCGCTGCCCTCCGAGGACGGGTTCACGGTCACCTTCGCCGAGCCCTTTCAACTCCCCGATGGGGACAGCGCGCAGGACCGTGACGCCCTCGAGGCCGAGGCGGACGAGTCGTGAACGCGGCGCTGCTCGTGTTTGCAAAGGTCCCCGAGCCCGGCCGGGTCAAGACGCGACTGAGCCCGCCGCTCTCGCCGGAGCAGGCGGCTCGGTTGTACGACGCGTTTCTGCGTGACGCCCTCGACCGGTACGCGCGGTGGGGGAGAGAGACGGGCGTCTCGATACGGCTGCACCTGGCGACCAGGCCCGGCGCCGCCAACGCGTTTGCCGACGTGCCGGCCGGAGTCGAGACCCTCGAGCAGAGAGGTGGTGGGCTGGGCGACCGGATGATGCGCGCGTTCGTCCAGGCCTTCGCGACAGGGCACGACCGGGCGGTCGTGGTAGGCACGGACCACCCGACGCTGCCGCTCGACTTTTTCGGCCTCGCCCTCGATGCCATGGCCGATCCGATGACGGCGGTCATCGGGCCGAGCGACGACGGCGGCTACTACCTCCTCGGCTTGAACGACGTCGCGCCCGCGGTCTTCGACATGGACTACAGCCACGAGCGCGTCTTCGACGACACCCTCGAGGCCGCCCTCGAGGTCGGACTGCAGCCCGTCGTGTTGCCCAGTCACTACGACGTGGACGATGCGGCCGCCCTCGACCGGCTGGTCCAGGAATGGCGGGCCGGCGCTGACATGGGGCCGAGGACGGCGCGCATGCTCGAAACGCTCACCGAGACCGGAAGCGTGCTGGGGTAGCTTGGACATCCTCTCTGGAAGCCCTTCCGAACCTGTGGAAACAACAGCCAACGGCCACGCCGACTCGACACTGGCGAACAGCGGGGCGTCGTTCGTGACACTGGAGCAGTTCATCATCGAGCGCGAGAAGGAGTCGCCCGGCTCCAAGGGCCAGTTCTCCCGCCTCTTGCGCGACATCGCCGTCGCGGCCAAGATGGTCGAGCGCGACGTCCGCAAGGCGGGCCTGGTCGACTTGTTCGGCGAGACCGGCACGGTCAACGTCCAGGACGAGGACCAGAAAAAGCTCGACGTCCTCGCCCACGAGGCCTTCGTGCGCGCGCTCCGACGCGGCGGCGAGGTCTGCCTCATCGGCTCCGAGGAGCACGCCGAGGCCATCCCGCTCTTGTTCGACGACTGCCAGGGCAAGTACGTCGTGCTGTTCGATCCGCTCGACGGCTCGTCCAACATCGACGTCAACGTCTCCATCGGCACCATCTTCTCGATCTACCGCGTCCCCGACGACCACGTCGGGCGTGTCACCCTCGAGGCCGCGCTCCAGCCCGGCCGCGCTCAGGTGGCCGCCGGCTACGTCATCTACGGCTCGTCGACGATCCTGGTGTACACCACCGGCAACGGCGTCAACGGGTTCACGCTCGACCCGTCGATCGGCGAGTTTCTGCTGTCGCACCCCGACATCCAGACGCCGGAGCGGGGGAGCATGTACTCGGTCAACGAGGGGAACTACAACTCGTTCGAGCCGGGCGTGCGCGAGTACATCAAGTGGATGCAGCGCGAGGCGCCCGACGACGACCCGCCGCGCCCGTACACGACGCGGTACATCGGCTCGTTCGTGGCCGACGTCCACCGCAACATGATCAAGGGCGGCGTCTACGTCTACCCGGCGAACGCTCGGAACCCGCAGGGGAAGCTCCGCCTGATGTACGAGGCGAACCCGATGGCGTTCATCGTGGAGCAGGCCGGCGGACGCGCGGAGACGGGCGACGGCCCCGTCCTCGACGTGAAGCCGGGCGCGCTGCACGACCGGTGCCCGGT